>NZ_JBANAZ010000083.1:0-37249 GCF_059803455.1 Bradyrhizobium sp. UFLA05-108
AGAGGTTGTATTTGCAGCAATGACGCATTCATGGCTGGCAGCCTTACTATTTGCCGAATGCAAGCTCTACGGTGCACGCCGCACGGATGGAAGCGATTGGTGGGCACCCGCTTTCTATGGCTGTCCGTATCTCTATTGTTGGACCCGCGGCTGGTCGCAGCTGGAGGGTCAGCTGCGGTCTTATTTTAAAACACGTAATAGTTAGATCAGCGCTTTATCCTGAGGCCGCCTGATGGACGGAGAGCTAGCTGGTACACCTTTCCGCCCGCTGCGCCTGCATAGGATCTACCGGATGCTGGTCATCCGGAAGAACAAGAACGTGTGCCTACTCTCCCGCAACCGCAGCGATTGGACCAACTGCTATCCCTGGATAGCCTACGCCGCGCTGAAGAACCGGCAGAAGCATTTCGTGATTGATGGTGAAGCCGTAATCCTCGGCATCGATGGGATCTCCGACTTTAACGCGCTGCACTCCCGAAAGCATGACAACGAGGTGCGGCTTTACGGTTTCGATATCCTCGCGATGGGCAGCGATGATCTTCGCGATCTGCCGCTGCACCTGCGCAAGACCAATCTGGAGCAGTTGCTTGCTCGGCGTCCAGACGGGATCAGCGCGCGAAATTGGCCCCGATCTAATTCCGAGCGGCGTGCCGGATGGGCCTCGAGGGGCTGGTCGGCCGTACCGCGGTGGCCGGCAGAAGATTTGGGTTAAGGTGAAGAACCGCGGCCATCCTATGAACGTGGGGAACGCGTTTGAGGAGCGATGGGGATGAACGGGGCATCAGCCGCCCCGTTGGTCACGGCGGTTGAGCGAAGAATGCGTTGACAAGGCCGCGGAACAGGTCGGCCTCGGGAGGGGCTGCGGCGAAGGCGGTGCGGATCCGGCTTGTGGTCTCGACGATGCGGGCGACGATCTTGAGAAGCCTGAGCCTGATCGTTGCGAACTAGGGGGTGGGGAGGTCGCGCGGTTTCGGGATCCTGTCGCGCACGACAAGCACGAGCCAATAAGCGGCGGTGTGGAGCACGAGGGCGAGCGCCGAGCGGCAGCTGGTCCGATCGGAAGCGGGCTGGCCCTTGTGCAGCTTGATCAGGTTCTAGGCCTGTCACGTTGGCAATAGAGGCTGTCGTAGATCCATTGAGCCGAGCCGATGCCCAGGCTGGTGGCGACATAACAGATATCGAGCCCGTGCTCGCTCGCCTCGATGCGGGCGACGATGCGGCGCTCGTGGTGCCAGGAGCCGGCGGCGTGGCGGACCTCGGTGTAGTCCCGCATCAGACGCTGGAACCTACCCGCCCTTCCGCCAGTTTAGCGGAAGCTCAGGATGACCGTGGTCCAGCCTGACGTAAATGAATTCAAGGATAGAGCGGAAGAATGCCGTCTTATGGCAGAGCAGGCCATAAGCGAGGATGACAGGGAGGGCTGGCTGCGCTTGGCCGCCGAGTGGGACAAACTCGCCGAGCGCAGCGACGCGGTATCTCCGATCGATATGAGTGAGGCTATTCGGAACCCTGGCCGTCGGCACGCGTGGTTCGGTTGAGCGAACGGGATGAGGGATGGATGAGCATCGAGACGACATTCGTTTGCGACTGCTGTCTGCGCTCGTCGGACAACCACGTTGGTTGGGCCCATATCACAGTCAACTGGGCCGACGGAGATCGTCAGGTAATGCCGGACGAGGCTCGCGATTTGTGTGAGGTCTGCTGGAGCCCGCTGCAGCAGTTGCTGAAGCAGCAGCTGGAGCAGCAAGCCCACAAGCGGAGCGAAGGGACCGGCTAGACAGTGAGGCGGGCGGGCGCGCGGCAGCTCTATGAGGACATCTAGCTCGACCTCTACGCCGACCGCACTTCCGCGGCGACCATGCGCGCCAACCGACTGCGGTTGTGCTTCGCCTCGATGGTCTACGTGCTGATCTGTGCCCCGCGGCGCATCGGCCTTGCCGAAACCACCTTTGCGGACGCCACCTGCAGCACCATCCGCCTCAAGCTCCTGAAGATCGGTGCACTGGTGCGCATCAGCGTCCAAAGGCATGACTCCCGAGCTCATCTCGTTCTTTTCCCGGCAATGCTCAAGCCGCTACGGCTCGCGCGCGCATACAGCTTCTTGTTCGAGCGCAGAGATGGCCTGTATCACACGGGCGGTACCCGCATGCTCGAAAGCCTTGGCTCAGCGGATGGTTGAAGGCGGCTGGCTCGTTAAGCACGGCGAGCGATATGAGCTGACGGAGCAGGGTCTGCGTGCGGCAGAATGACATACCACCTTTCCGGACGTTGGCGCAGGCCGGTACGAAGCCAAGAAGACGAGGCGATCATCTACGGCTACGACATCCACTCGATAGAGGTGGACGGCGTCGCTTATGCAGCAGTCAAGTCCGGTCAGAAGGTGACGCTAGATGGCCCACGAAGAAAATAGAATATGGGAAATTTAGTGTTCCATCGCTGGACTGTATTCCACGCGCATGGGCACATCTGGCAAGCTTTGCAATGGCACGGCCGGAGCAACGCACAAAATCGCCATGCCTCAATTGAATTTCCGCCGACTCCTCGAACAACGTTCGCGATCCAAGCGATCTGTCTGCCGTCAAAGCTAATCGGCGCGTCGTCGAGGCTTCCCTTAGAGCGTGCAACGCAGCAACAAAAACAGCCCGGATGCTGGTCCGGGCTATTTGGCTAGTCGTTATCGTGATGAATGAAGGTCTTCTCTCGGCTGCCGTCCTCATTCTCTTTCTTGATGACGGTCGTCCTGTCCGTTTCCCGAGGCTCGCGCTCCTTGACGACAGTTGCGCGGTCTCGATCGACGGGCCGGTGTTCGCGAGACTCTCCGACCGAGACGCCTCCGCCCACTGGCCCCGCCTGAACACCAACACCAACTTCATCAGCAACCGTAGGCGTCGCAATCGCGCTCGCGATCGCCGCGGCAAACAGGTACTTGCGCATCCTACTCTCCTTCGATTGTCTACTTGGAGAATGTCCGTATGCGACAATTCGTTCCCGCAGTCCTGACGTCTGACCTTCACGCAAGTTCCGGCTGTTGTGAAAGGGAGGCCGCGCGAAGATGCTCCGGCGCGGACACTTCCCGGCAATCTCTTCGTTCCCCTTAGTCGTGCGCCTTGTGACCGGCACCGGGAGGACCGCGTGTCGTGGCCATCCCGATCTAACTAGCGATCAGTTCCTCTTGCCTAGCAAGATGCCGCCGTCCTTCGGCTGCATTCCGCTTGGTGCTGGAGGAGGCGCGCTCCATGCACGATCTTAACCGCTTCGCTGAGAGGTTTGAGCAAGTGACTACATATCAGGACGAACGGCCGCGAGGATGGTGGCGGTCATGCGGCTTGCTCGAGTCTTGCATCAATCTCCTGGCGCAGCGCCGCGAAGTCGATCGGCTTGGTCAATAGGTCGCTCGCACCGTTCTCCAGCGCCTTCCGCCTAGTTTCGGCATCACCGTAGGCTGAAATCATGATCACGGGAACGTCGGGTCGGGCGGTGCGCACAATCGGCAGCATCTCCAACCCACTCATCCCGGGCATGTTAATATCTGAAAGGATCAGGATGAGAGTGGCATCCCGAACCTCTGCCGCGCGTTGCAGCGCCACGGACGCGGAAGGTGCAAACTCGACGAGAAAGCGGCCGGCGCGCAGATCACGTCGGAAATGCTGACGGAATAACGCTTCCACATCGGGCTCGTCATCGACGACCAGAATATAGACGCTCAACCCTTGCCTCCGGTCCGCAATGGTGCGGTCGCAGTGCGCGGCAGCGTGATGATGAATTCGGTAAAACCGTCCGGCTCGGTATTGATATCGATCCTTCCGCCATGCTGTTTCACGATGACATCATGGCAGATTGAAAGGCCGAGCCCCGTTCCTTCGCCAGCCGGCTTGGTAGTGAAAAACGGATTGAAGATACTCTCCTTGAGCTCAGGTAGAATGCCGATGCCGTTGTCGCGAATTCGGATTTCCACGGCGCCGCCGAGATTTTTTGTTGTTGCGCTCAGCGTTGGCTCGAAACCATCACCAGCCACTTCCTTGCGTTTCGTGGCTGCGTAAAAGCCGTTTGAAATCATGTTGAGGAAGGCGCGCGTGATTTCCTGCGGATAAAGCTCAACCATCTCAGCAGTGGGATCGAGGTCCCTCTCGAGCGTAACGTTGAAACTCAGCTTCTCCGCGCGCGCACCGTGATAGGCGAGGTTGAGACTTTCCTCAACAATCGCGTTGATGTCGGCGGGACGGCGCTCGCCACTACCCTGACGCGAATGAAGCAGCATGTTCTTGACGATCGAATCGGCACGCTTCCCGTGCTGCAAGATCTTGCCCAGATTATCGCGCAGAGTATCCGTCAATTCCGTGATTTCCGTCCGCGTTTTGTTGTCGGCCTCCACTCGCTCGACGGTCTCCTGCAGTTCGTCGATCAGTTCGACCGATAGGCTCGAGAAGTTGTTGACGAAGTTGAGCGGGTTCTTGATCTCATGCGCGATGCCAGCAGTGAGCTGACCAAGTGACGCGAGCTTTTGGGTCTGCACCAGGCGGTCCTGCGCCGTCTGCAACTCGCGCAATGCAGTTTCGGCAGCATCGCGTGCCGCGCGAATCGCTTCCTCCGCGCGCTTTCGCTCAGTGATGTCGGCATAGATCAGCACGAAGCCGCCGTCCGGCACGGGGTTGCGGCGCACCTCGATGACGCGCCCGTCGGGCCGCGTGCGCTCGTAGCGCATCTCCTGCCTGGTATGCTCGATGGAGCGGCTCAATTGCGCTTCGAGCTCAGCCGAGCCGAACTCCCCCCGGAGGGAGAGATAGCCGAAAAGCTCGGCAAAGCTTGGCCGCTCGGCAAGGAAGGCCTCCGGCAGGTCCAGCATCTCCTGCAAATTTCGATTCCAGGCAGCGAGGCGGGCCGCAGCGTCGAACATCGCGACGCCGTCACCCATGTTGTCGAAGGTGGTGCGCAATTCAGCCTGACGCTCGCGCAACTCACCCAAGAGCCGCGCATTCTCGATCGCGATCACCGCTTGATCTGCGAAAGTCACGACGAGGTCAATTTGCCGGTCGTTGAATGGCCGCACCGAGTTGCGAGCCAAGGTGATAAAGCCTATTGGCGTCTCTCCCCGCAGCATGGGAACGCGAAGCACGGTACGAAAGTCGCCAACCGTTTGCGTCACGTAAGCAGGATCGGCAAAGATATCGGGAACGTGGACAATCTTGCGCTCGATCAGCACTCGTCCCGAAACCGAGCTTCCGTCAATCTTGGCGGGGTAGTTTGCGACGAATTCCGCGAACTGCGGAGAAAGCCCATAGCCCGCTTCAAAGTAGTAAGTTGCATCTTGCGGTCGAGCGATGACAGCCTGGTCCGCTTCACAGAGACCTGCAGCCGACTCGACCAGCGTGTTGAGCACCACTTTGAGATCGAATGTCGAGCGGCTGATGACCTTGAGCACATCCGCGGTTGCAGTCTGCTGCTGAAGGGATGCGCCTAAATCCCTTGTGCGGTGCTCGAGTTCGTTGAACAGCCGCGCGTTCTCGATTGCGATCACCGCTTGATCGGCGAAGGTCTGCAAGAGCTGGACGTGATGATCGGCAAAGGAGCCGGGCTGAACGCGCGTGACCGAGATGAATCCGATTGACTCGTCCTTGTTCATCAGCGGGGCGAACAACATGCTGCGGTACCCGCGTGCGCGGGCAAGGTCCTTGAGTTCGTAAGTCCCCGCTTCAGTGTCAGGAACTTGCGTCACGTTGCCCGCCCGTGTCATTCGGAACGGAGCGAAATCGCCCACAGGACGCGGGAAGGTTGATGTTAAAAATTTATCTGCTTCCGGCGTAGTCGGCGTGAACGCTTTCAGGTGAGCCATGCCGTCGTTGAAGAGGAATACGACGCTGGAAAAGCCGCCGAGCAGGCCCTTGGCTCTGGTCGCGATCGCATCGAACACCGGCTGCGCGTCGGACGGTGTACTCGCAATCACCTTGAGGATCTCGGCCGTTGCGGTCTGCCGTTCCAGCGCCTCGCGCGTCTCTGTCAGAAGACGTGCATTCTCGATCGCGATCACCGCTTGCGCGGCAAAGCCTTCCAGGAGGGCGATTTCGTTCTCGGTGAAGGGCTTAACTTCGCGCCGGCCGCAGACGATCATTCCGAGGAGCGTGTCGTCGCGACGCAGCGCCACGAACAGCGCCGTATGAATCCCGGCGAGCTCGACCGCACCTCGCATGACGGGATGGTCAATTTCCGCGCAGTCGGCTAGATGCACGAGACGTTCGCCGGCGAGCAAGAGACGGCCGACCGGATGATCGGTCCCCCGAAACCCTCGTCGCAAGATATCGGCGAATTGTTCTGGCAAATCATGCACCGCAACCGCGCGGAACCGCTCGCCGTCATAGACCTGCAAGCTGCCATAAGCGACCTCACAGAGGCAATGTGCCTTCAGTAAGATCATGTCGAACAGCGGCGCGAGATTGCCGGGCGTTAGATTGATGACTTGCAGCACCTCTGCGGTCGCGGTCTGCTGCTCACGCGCCTCGTTCAGTTCCTTTGTGAGAGTGCCTATCTGGCGCTGCAAATCGGCAATCGATGGAACCGCGATCGACGGTTTGGCCTCGGGCCTACGCGCGCGCCGACCCTTGATCGGTTGTTCGCTTCCACCGCGTCGCCGCATTTCGATCCCCGGGGTGGGGTCAGAACAGACGTAACCATATACAAATTTCGCGTTTCGCGCCATGGCCGCTAAGGGGAGAGAACGGCCCTTTCTGATCGCCAAGCGCCCGTCGCTGGATGAAAACTCAGTGGCAGCTCAAGTCGACCAGAACAGTCAGATGGCTGGCGAGCCGGTCGAACATTTCGCGCTTGGCTTTGTCGGTGGCCAGATCGCGGATCAGAGCGCATTCAGCCGCATCATTGCGGAGCTTCTCTAGCTGGGCTTGATAGTCTTTCATGCCACGTCGCCTTCGCCTTGCTTGCCGTTCCCAAGTTTCTTCTCGGGAACAGGCGGAGTCAATTCGAGTGCTTCCTGCTCTTGGCCGAGGAACGGCCCAGTCCAGCCCGCGTTCGTCCGCCCTGCCGAGGTACTTTTTCGATATCCACGGCGACCACCACCCGTATCCTGGCGGCACGTGGAGGCTGGAGGTCAGAAACCGAGAAGAAGCGCCGGTTTTCCGAATTGAGATCAAAACCGAATGGATGCGTTAAGATGGCCATTGGGAAAGGGTCCTTGGACCAGCCGGCCCCCGGCGGTTTAGAGGGAGGTGTGGGCCGGCGGTCCATGGGCTAACGCACGGGTAGCGCCGCATCGACAGTCTAGTCCGCCCGATCTGCGCAGAGAGTCCAGTTGTCGACATACGCAGATTAAATATTCAGGTTTGGCCCTCGAGCGGGACACCAAAGCAAACGGCCCCCACACCCTAAATGTCGGGGCCGCTGGAGAGGACGCTTGGCGGTTTTGGCTGAGCCAAGCAGCTCGAGCCTAGATCAGCTACTAAGTACGGTATGTTCAATTTTGGACAGACCCACGCGTAAACCTTGCGACCACCTTCACCTTCACACGTAGCACATTGATTGGTACTCAGAACGCCGAGCAACCATCGGCCTGGGGCTGGTCTAGGCCGCGGCGCTCGACCGCCTGGTCGCGGGTCGCCCCGCGGCCAGGCGCGACGATAAACCCCGGCTAGTCAATGCGTCCTTTCTCAATGTCGCATTCGACATTAAATCTGCTGCTGGCGCGAACCGGCCTAACGCGTAGTCCGAGGCATGAGTTTGGCAGCGACAAAGAATAGGAACGGCCCCAGCTCGGAACACAGCTGAGGCAGCCATGAGCTGCCACTGAGTTTTCATCCAGCGACGGTTAGAGTCTCAGGGTTTTGTACGCCAAGTGGCGCGGGTGGAGCAACGGACGATCGGCGGAGCTGGTCGGGATTGCGTAGCCGGTCGTCCGTTGCGGTGAGGTGGGCGGCATAAGCCGCGGGGGCCAGGTATTGCAACGATGAGTGAAGCCGTCGGAGATTGTAGTCGGCGACCCAGTTAGCGATCTTGCCGCGGGCATCGTCGAAATCCGCGATACAGCGGGCTCTTGCAGCGCCTTCAGCTGGTATGTGAACCCCGCAGCTCAATTTGGAACTTCATCGAAAGGAAGGCCCCAATTAGGTTCAGCGCGGCCAATTCACGAACACAACGCTGGCAGTTCGTTTGGCTCATCGGAGGGTTTATCCTTCCGTAAGTATATTGTTCTAAAGTCGGTCGTTAGTTGCGTGGAGTATGCATATGACTAATTTCCAAGAGCTGCGCGAGCTCGCAAACCAAACCCGCAGCTTCATCCAGCTCTCCCATGATAAGGCGCGTGCGCTGAGAGTAGTTATTGCCAAACACGATGTGGTCTTGGTTATTTTCCCGTCGGACGACAAAGGAATAGGTTTTCACGTCATTAAAGGTAGAGAACTTCTTTGCCAAATCGCGAATACGAAATGGACAGGCAATTACACCCATACGGCTATCGCCGTTCATAATCGAGAACAGGCGATTGTCCTTCAGCACGCGATGGCCGCCTAATTGAGATGGCTCGATCGCCATTTCAGAGGCTACGTCCGATCCCGCGATCGCCGGGTACTTGTTGAGGCGGCAGCCAATCTCAAGAACAGATCGCCGAGTTGCCCCGCTGCGGGATACTCCCAAAGCGCCCGATAGAGAAAAATAGGTCTGCCTTCTCTCCCGGATGTGGCCCAAAGCGGCGGTCCCGGAATGTCGGCTCTCGTGTCGGTGTTGGGAGCTAAGCAGACGTAAGCCCCGAGTCGATTCTATGACCTCCCCGAGGTTCGCGCACACGGCAGACATTCTCTGAGATCTCCCGGCGTGCAGACCTGTTCACACCGACTGTGGTCTCGCGATGATCTGATCCACGAGGGATTGATAATTTGCCAGCAAGGTCATGCGCTCCTTTGATCGCGGCATGCCCGCTCTCACCCGCCGCCGCAGCAAGGATGATCCGCACCGCGAAACGTGGCTGATCTACAGCGGCGATGTCCGTGTCGGTGTCATCGGTCGCCGCGCCGGTGTCCCGAACTCGCCCCCGCAGTCGAGTTGGTCCTGCGACTCTGGACCAAGCGCTATCCTTGGAACGCCGAGGCCGCACTGAAGAACCGGCAGAAGCGCTTCGTCATTGACGGCGAGGTCGTGATCCTTGGCGTTGACGGTATATCCGACTTCAATGCGCTGCATTCGCGCATGCACGATCACGAGGTGCAGCTTTACGCGTTCGACATTCTCGCGATGGGCGGCGATGACTTGCGCCCCCTCCCCCTGCACATGCGCAAAGTTGCGCCATTCGAGCGTGGCGAGATCGGGCCGGACCTATTCCGGGCCGCCTGCCGCTTGGGGCTTGAGCGTCTCGTTTCAAGTATCGCGATCGTGGGGCCGTCCTTCATGATGTAGCCTACGGGTGATGACGACCTTGCCCACACCATCCACGCCGTGCACTTGGAACACGTTCTTGGCGAGATCAACGCCGATGGTGCTAACCTGCATTTGGACGACCCCTCTTGATTCGTTGTTCAACGATTACCCTTTGGCACATTCCATGCCGGGAGCGGGCGTCGTCCACCACGTCATTCTCGACCGAGCCAGTCAGTCTCGCCGACCATTCGATGCCCGCACTCGCTCGAAAGCAACCTCGTTTTGACGCGAAATGGCGCGAACGGCCACGAGCCGACATTCCATGACAAGAATGCGCGCCATCATGCCGCCAGTTCGTCGAGCAGGGCCTTCGCCTCTTTCAAGTCCAATGTATCAAAGCCCTCGGTGAACCAGCCGTAGACCGGAGCAAGCAGTTCTCGTGCTTCACCTCGCTTTCCCTGATCTCGCCAAAGCTGCGCCATGCTCATCGCAGCGCGCAGCTCCCAGGACCTCGCCTGCTGTCGACGTGCAATCTCGAGCGCGTGCTCGAAGTGGGCCTCGGCCGCAGCCATGTTCCCACTTCGCAGAATCAGTTTGCCCTTAGTCCGGTAAAGTTCGGCCTCGCACCATTGTTCTTTGGTGCTCTGGGCCATGGCAATCGCGCGGTCGATCACGTCGAGCGCTTCGTCGTGCAGCTCAAGCTGGGAATGCGCCATGGCGAGATATGACATCACGAATGGAATATAGATCGTGGCGCCCGTCAACTGATAGATCTCAATCGACGAGGCCAGGGTGTGAACGGCTTCGGACGCACGGTCGGTCTGCGCCATCAGGCAGCCTAGCCACATCAGCCCGTTCGCGCTCCAATACGACGATCCCTTGTCCTCGGCGAGCGCGACGAGCTCCCGCGCACGAGCACCTGCCTCGGCAACGTCGCCCAAGAGGATCAGTGTCGCGGTAGAATGCGCCAAGGCATGCATCAACGTCGCGGCTTGATCAATTTCCCGGGCGCAGATGAACGACCGGTTGGCATCCCCGCGCGCTGCCAGGGGAAAACCAAGAAGCCAGTTGGTTCGCGACCGCCATTCCAAGATTGCGACCTGGGCGTCGGTGCCAAAACGCGTTGCCAAGGCGCGGTGCTCCGCAGCATCATATAGCGCGATCGCCTGATCGAGATGCGCTCTCCCCATCGCGGGAATACCGACCGACATCAATGTCACTCCTATCATGCGATGGGCGAGCAGGAGCGGGCCCGAGTTGAGCTGCTTTGTCGCAAGCTGCATGAATTGGTCGGCGAGTTCGCGGGCGGCGTCACCGTTGAACCCGGCGATGTTGACCACCCAAAAACCATAGATCACCGAGAATAGCAGCATCGAGTCTTCGAGCGGTTCCCCGATCGCCTCCGCTTGCTCGATGAGGACGCGGGCACGCTCCGCAGCGGCTTTGGTTTGGTCGGCACCGTAGCCCTTGGTGTGCATAAGAACGGTCAACAGTTCGACCTGGAGCGCAATCTGCTCGCGGCGCAGCGATGGCGTCGACGGCAAGGTCCCGACCAAGCCAAGCGCCCGGCTCAATTGAACCTCAGCCTCCGCCAGTGCCGAACGCGCATGGGAGCGTCGTCCAGCCGCGCCCCACAGCGCCGCCGCGCGCTCGAGGACGCCGGCCTCCGTATAGTGATGCGCGAGACTTTCGGGAGATCCTTGGACAACATCCGGCCTCTGCTGTTCGAGGGCACGGGCGATACGAAGGTGAAGCTCCCTGCGGGCCGGCCGCAGCAACGTGCCGTAAGCTGCGTCGCGTACGAGCGAATGCTTGAAGACATAATTTTCTCGCGATGGACTGCCCTGCCGGAAGACCAGTCCAGCTTCCACCAATTTTTCCAAAGGCCGCTTCAGCTCACCATCCCTTTGTGACGCCACCGCAGCCAGCAGAAAGTGCGAAAATTCTCGTCCGATCGCCGCGCCGATCTGCGCGATCGCTTTGACCTCTGTGCCCAACCGATCGAGCCGCGCCATCAAAGAAGCATGTAAACTGGCGGGCACCGCGAGCGCTGGAGAGGAAACTGCGGCTCCAGTTTTCACCGCTCCCCTCTCCCCCTCGGCCTCCAGCACTGCCTTCGTCATCTCCTCGACGAACAGAGGGACGCCGTCAGTGCGCTCGATGATCTCCGATCTGAAGCCCGCCGGCAGCTGTTTGTCACCGACTACGCCATCGATCATGCTGCCGACCTCGCGATACCCGAGCCGACTGAGCCCAAGAGCGGTGACGTGTGGTTGTCCAGTCCAAGGTGCCCTGAACTCGGGCCGCAATGTCACGATCATGAGAACGGGAGCCGTTGCGATCAGATCTACCATGCGACCGAACGCTTCGAGGCTCGTGGGGTCGCCCCAGTGCGCATCCTCCACGATCATCAGCACGGGGCTGGAGCGCGCCTGGCTCTTTAATTGAATGCCGAGTGTTTCCAGCGTTTTCTGACGCTGCTGTTCGGGGGCAAGCTCCAGTGTGGGGAAGCGGCCATCATTGGGAAGTGACAGCATCTCGGCCAACAGCGCTGCATCCTGCCGGGACGTCCGGCTCTGTGCCAGCAGGACATCGAGCTTTTCGAGCTTTGTTTGTACTGTATCGCCGACGGCAAATCCGGCGGCATGTTCAAAATGCCCAATGATCGGGTAGAATGCGCTGTCTGTATGTTGTGGCGAACAGAAATAACGTAACCGCGTGTGCGGTTCGCCTGCGATCCCGTCCATTAACGCGACCGAGAGCCTTGACTTGCCTATCCCGGCCTCACCCGATAGCAGCACCACCTGGCCATCGCCGCTTTTCGCTGTCGCCCAGCGTCGTAAAAGTAGCTCAAGCTCTTCTTCTCGTCCGATCAGTGCAGTTAGCTCGCCCGGGTGCATCGCCTCAAAGCGGCTCACGACCGAACTGGACTGCAACACCGCAAACGCTCCAACGTGCCCGGCAAATCCCTTAAGCTCCTGAGGTCCGAGGTCCCGCAGATCGAAGAGATTGCCGACGAGTCGACGCGTCGTCTCGGCAACAACTACCGTATTCGGCTCGGCGACGCCTTGTAGACGAGCCGCAAGGTTCGGCGTCTCGCCGACAATACCGCGCTCCTGCGCTTCGCCAGACCCGACGAGATCACCAACGACGACCAGCCCAGTCGCGATAGCAACGCGGGTCTGCAACGGAACGGACAATTTGAGCGCGCCAACTGCAGCAATGATTTCCAGAGCGGCACGCACGGCG
Source organism: Bradyrhizobium sp. UFLA05-108 (assembly GCF_059803455.1). Classification (NCBI taxonomy): domain Bacteria; kingdom Pseudomonadati; phylum Pseudomonadota; class Alphaproteobacteria; order Hyphomicrobiales; family Nitrobacteraceae; genus Bradyrhizobium; species Bradyrhizobium sp. UFLA05-108. The sequence goes on from NZ_JBANAZ010000083.1 coordinate 12,601, forward strand.
CGTTCGGCGTCGTCTTCATGGGCCTGAGGGTAGCCGAAATACACGAGTACCCCGTCGCCCATGTACTTCGCAACGAGGCCTCCGAAACGACCGATGGTTTCTGCCACGACACCCTGATAGGCGGTGATGACTTCTCGCATATCCTCTGGGTCTAGGCGCGCCGATAGCGCCGTTGACCCGACCAAGTCTGAAAACATCACCGTGACTTGGCGACGCTCGGCACGGTCTTCTGAAACGCTTTGGACGCTCGATGTGGTCGCGGCCTCGACGACGAGCCTCTTATCGCTCTTGTTGTTACGTAGCGCTGCGATGGCATCCAGCAGCTTCACGCGGTGCCCAACCGAGGCCACGCCAAGCTCCTTCAGGGTCTCGTGCGTCAGGCCCGGAAGGACTGTCTCATCTATGTCATTTTGGCGGAATGCTGCCTCATATTGTACGAGGCCAAGCCCCCGCAGCCAACCTCCGACATCCATGGCGGTGCCCCGGTTCGCTTCGCGCTACATGATCCCTTAGGCGAGACGGCCTGTCTAGGGTAGCACTTGTCGAATGAGCGGTTTGCGTCGGTGCTCGTTAAGGCGGCGCGGCCGTCAATGACCGCTTCGCGCCGGAAGCGACCAAAATACTGCGTCACCGCGAAATGACGCGAAGGACCCATTAGGCGACATCCGCTTCGGGTGACGGGCGTCCTATTGCGCACCCAAAGTCGGGAGCGCCACTCGCGCAATCGGCGGCGGGTTCCACTTGCCTGTAAGGGCCGCTGATCTTGGAGCTAGAGGCGCATCAGCAAATTGAATGCGCCTTTTAGGGCGGGAAGCCAGTTGGCCTCATTGCCTGGACCGGGACTTTCGTTCTGGTAGTAAAGGTCCAGTGATCCATCCGCGTTATAAGAACGGCATCCAACTGCTGACCGCAAACCGATTGATCGGGTTCGCAACCTGGAAGCCTTGGGCGTCATAGAGCGTAATGGACCAAAAGGCGTCCGCTGGCGGCGTCTCGCCTTTGTCGAAGTGCAGCGTGTAATTGTTCGCCCGTCGAGAGGCTTTCCGGTTTCGTCGGCTAGGTTGATAGGGTAGATGGCATCCTCCGGAAGGTTAGCGCCTAAGCCAGAGTAGTCCCCAAGCAAAGGCAAGGAGTGCCACTCAGGTCAGGCTAGGCTCTGAGTTCAATCTCGCGTCGGCAAAACAACGTCCCACGACGTCAATCGGCGGCTTGCAACGAGCGTCGTTAGGCAGTGCTCGCACAGGGGTTAGCTTGTCGCCTTTGACTGCCCTATTGGCGACCTGAACAACAAATATGGAAGCTCCCGCGCCGGCATCTGCCTGACGGGAAAATGCTTGCTGCGCCCCAATGAGAGCGGCGAGGGTCACGATACAGGTAAGGAAATGTGACGCGAGTGTCTTGATACGCATGACGCTACCACCCGACCCATTCGCCCCTAGCATGAGTTCTGTCGCGAGGAGCAGCCTTACGGTTCAAAAGTCCATTTGATTGCGGCCGACGCAAGGTCCGGACCGTGACCAACATTGTGGGCGCCGTCACGGAAGATTCTGGCCGGTTTCTTCACTGTCCGGTTCATGGCCACTGAGTGCCGGCGAGGACGAAGATGAACTTGGGACCACGTTTTCCACCCCACTCTCTTCAGTGAAATTACACCAAGTTGTCACATATGATGACTGCAGCTGATGATTTGCCCGGCAGGCGCGGGCAGTCCCTTTTTTACCAGCTACATGCAGGGGGGCGGGGGGATATCTTTGAGGCCGGGCATGGTACCTAGGGGAGGTTTGAAAGTTCATTTCGAATTATTGTAGGCGTTCGAGCACGCGTGCGACCTGCGTCTCGGTCCATGAGTTCTTGCCGCGTGCGGTTGCAATGCCTTTTTCGGTAAGTCCAGTTGCAATGGCCTTCAGACTCGTTGCGCCGCTCCCCTGTAGCTCCGCAATGACCGGCGCGATATCGGCTGCCCTTGCCGCCGCACGCTCACGTAGCACCTCGATAGCGAGCTCAGATGCCTTCGCGCGCGACGGTTGACTGGTATGTGAGAAGAGCGAGGTGCCGTCAGGCATGGCCATTGCTTAGGTGGCCGCAGCGACAGATGCCGGCTAATTGCTTTCAGATGATCGGACACGGCCGCATAACCCAGCGCGCGCAGCACCTGCTCAACATCACGCACGTCATCGCGATAGGGCGTGGCAACCTTGAGCAGCGCGTCGATTACCTCGACCTCATCCCACCCCTCACGCCGCGCAACTTCGATGCAGTAGCCGAAAACCTCAGCCCGTGTCCGCAACGGCGAGAGATGGTAGCGGCACTCACGCGGCGACACATCTCCTTCGGCAATCCGGTGGCGAATTTCGGCAATCTGCTCATCACTCAGGATCGGCATCATCGATCACCTCAGCCTCAATCACCTTGGCGAAGCGGCGGCGCGATGATGGCGGCTCGTTGCCTAAGAGATCAAGCGCGTGCCGAAAGGTCGTCACGAACTGGACCGCGTCAACGCCGACACTCAAATCAACATGTTTTGGTCAGCAGCGACGCAACAATTTTGACGAATCCTGTCGGGTCCTCCGTTGCGCAAGTCTGCAGGGCATGAGCACCGTGCTTCTCCCACGTTGCGCGCAGGTCTTCGAGGAAAGATTCTGACATCCTGTTGCGCGAACCTAGCGCCCGACCCTTGGGATTACCGGATTGCCCGGGCTGCCACGGCGGCGCCCGATGCGCCATGAAATTCTTTTTGCGCTCACCCACGAAATCCGCCATCCCGTTTCCCCGTCGAGGAGGACTGAACAGATTCTCAATACTACCATAATTTGCCGAAGTTCAGCGTCAGGCATGATGGTTTATATGGTGCAGGCACACTGGCAAGATGGGCCCTCACCGGTCACTTTCGACGGCCGAGTCCGGGGGGTCAACACGAGATGGGCTTATCGGCAAAGGGCGTTGCAAGTCTCAAGAAGCCAGGTCGCTACGGCGAGCCGACATCGTGGCCTGATGGCCAGGACTGACTGAGGGACCATGGGCGTCCGAGCAGCGCGCGTTCGACCGCTGGCTGGCAGTCCGATCCTACGAAGCAGTGAAAGAGTAAGGCCGCCTCACTTTAGTTAATTGCCTACCTGCGGTAAGGCTAACGCGGCCGGGCGAACTCCTTTGCGCCAGGCCGATCCAAGCGGCCCCGGCAATCAGACAAGCCCCAGGCCGGGGCCGTCCTTGCGGGGAAGAACCCGACCCGCGCGAGGAAACTGGCGAGTCTCGCCTTGCGTATCAGTCAATCCCGTTCCTCGCCGAGGGCAATCGAGTGCGCGCGCAGGCGCACCTCCGCGGCCAGCTCGAGGAGGCGCTTTCGCTCGGCCAGGTCAGTGTCGCATTGCATCTAAGTCCCGTCGAAATTCTGAATCACGGCGCATAGAACCCGTGCCCACTATCATGCTCGTGGCGCCGCCTCGGCGGGGTTTTCGTTCACCCAGCAGCCTAGCCCAGCACGCCGCTGATGCGGCGTGCCCCCGGCCGTGCTTCCGGCGAACGAATTGACACAACTCGCTAGTGTCTTTGATCGTCTCGCGCAGCGCTGGTATAACCATGCGCACTAAACATATGGATAGCTGTTAGTCTGGATTTTCGTTCGTTTCTGATGCATCGTCCGCTTCGTGCCAGGGCCCGACTTCGCGACGTGACCAAACCCGTGGGACGATCCGTGGTGGGTGCGTTGACGATCGGAATACTGCGTACCGCCCGCCATTTCGATCCGATCAGGACAGCCAACCTATTCGGCCGGATCGCCCGCTCAATCGGGCCCCTGATGCGGGAGCAAAAGATCGGTCGTGCCAATCTGATCGCCGCATTCCCGGAGAAGTCGCCCGTAGAGATCGAGGCCATTCTTGCAGGCGTCTGGGACAATCTCGGTCGTATCGGCGCAGAATTCGCACATCTCGATCACATCTGGGACTACGATCCCGAACGCCCCGAGGACGGCCGGATCGAAATCGAGAAGCGCTCATACGAATTGTTCACGCAGCTGCGGCTCGACGGTAAGCCGGCACTGATCTTTGCAAGCCATCTTGCCAACTGGGAACTTCCCGCGCTTGCCGCCGTCGCGCACGGACTAGACGCCGCGATCCTGTATCGCCGGCCCAATATCGCGTCGGCCGACCGCATCATCCAGGATATGCGAGCCGTAAAAATGGGCACGCTGATTCCGGCAGGCCGTGACGCCCCCCTGAAGCTTGCGGAGGCTCTGAAGAATGGTCAGCACGTCGGGATGTTGGTGGACCAGTATCTGACCAATGGCGTCGAGGTTACTTTCTTTGGCCGCAAGACCAGGGCCAATCCGATGCTGGCTCGGCTGCTCCGGCAGATCGAGTGCCCGATTCATGGCGTACGCATCATCCGCCTGCCCGGACACCGCTTTCGTGCCGAACTGTCTGAAGAAGTTAAGCCGGTCCGTGACGCCGCCGGGCAAATCGACATTCAGGGAACGATGCAAGCGGTCACGTCGGTGATCGAGGGCTGGATCCGCGAACATCCCGACCAGTGGCTGTGGCTACACCGTCGCTGGCGGTAGCGCCTGCTCAACCCTCGTGGTCCTCACGGGAGGCATATCGTTCAGCTCGTCTATGCGGCGGTCGATCTCACTGATCACGCGCTGCGAGAACGGCCCGAGATGCATGTACAGCGCCATCAGCATTACGATGTAACGCAGCGCGCCTGGATTTGTCTTGGCCACCTCGACAAAGGTCTTCCAGAAAGGTTCGCGTACCGGCGGCAGGGCTCGCATGATCTGGTGTACGCTGTCGATGCCGCCAATTCTCTTGCGCACGTCACCATCCGGCAGGTCGCGGCGCCGGTCCGATCGGTCGAGCATGTCGGCGAGACGTGACAGGCGCCCTGCGTATGCTGTCGGACTGTAAACGTTCCCGAGCACGGTCTTGTAATCGGTAAGGATGTCACGAAGCGGACGATTGGTGTCGAAATTGCAGCCGAGCGTGCATTGATCGCCCGCCTGCTCGACGTTCATGAGGTCATGGCCTTCATGCAAACGGCCTTCATTGGCTAACCGCCGCGTCAGCTGTGTACCAGGCAGCGCATAAAGCAGTCCAACCATGCAGACTGGAATGCTCGCCTCCTCGATGAAGTCAACCATTGCCTGTCCCATCGCGGCCTTCTCGGTATCGAACCCGACGATGAAGCCCGCGGTGACGAACATGCCGTAGCTATAAATCTTATGGATACACTCGGCGATGTTGCGCCTGGTGTTCTGTTTTTTCTTCATCTGCACGAGCGTCTCCGGATCCGGGCTCTCGATGCCGACGAAAATTCCAAAGAAGTTTGCGTCCTTCATTGCCTGCAACAATTCGCTATCGTCCGCGATGTTAATAGAGGCTTCAGTCGAGAACTCGAACGGATAGTCGCGCTCTTCCAGCCAGTCCTTGAGCCGCGGCAGCAGGGTGCGGAGGTTTTTCTTGTTGCCGATGAAATTGTCGTCGACGAAATCGATATGCCCACGATAACCGTGATCATAGAGCACTTGCAGCTCAGCGAGAATCTGATCGTTGGTCTTGGTGCGCGGCACGCGACCATACAGCTCGATGATGTCGCAGAACTCGCAGGTGAACGGACAACCCCGCGAATATTGCACGCCAATGAAGAGATAGTGATCGAACTTGAGCAGATCGTAGCGGGGCATCGGGCTTTGCGTGACGTCAGCTTTGAATTTCTCGGCGACAAACACGCCCTTGCGCTCGCCGCCCTGCCAGGCGGCGATGAAGTCCCCGATGACCTGCTCGGCTTCGCCGAGCACCTGGAGGTCCGCGTCCGCGTAGAGATGCGGGCTCGAGGTGACGTCAGGCCCGCCGACACATACGGGCTTGCCGTGCAGATGGGCGAGATCGATCAGATAGACGGCATCGGGCTGCTGGTTGAGCATGCCGCCGGTCATGACGAGATCGGCCCACTCGAGGTCCGCGTCAGTCAACGACTCGGTGTTACGGTTGATGAGACGGATGTCCCAATGCTTCGGCAACATGGCCGCGACGGTGATTAGGCCGAGCGGCGCCGCCGGATATTTCGCGCCGACGAGTTCGCAGGCTTCCGTATAGTTCCAAAACGAGTTAGGAACGAACTTCGGATAGATCATTAGGACGCGGCAGGGGATCGTCATGCTGCTCCGGCCCGGGCGTTGAGGGCACAATGCCACGCAGTTTGTTGGCGCTCATGCGTTCGTATAATGTCTACTGCGCCGCCTATTTGGCGCCTTTGAGGCGTCTCCTGATCTGCGCTCTTCGGTCGCGGTGGGAGTACTTCATTGTTTCGATTTTTTCGACGCGCGTTTTTTGGGTTTCGGGCCACCTGGCGCCTCGGCATCGTCCCCATGGCAAGGCCAAGTATCTCTGAACGCCTCGAGTGCAATGGTAATCCCTGGTTCATTCAGTCGATCCGGATTGTTGTCAATGTATTGTAGAAGGACCTTGGCACTTTCCAAGACACTGCCTTGCGCGGGGGGGCATGCACGCACCTCAGCTGGCAGATTTGGTGAAAAGAGCATCGCAGTCTCGATCATTCCCTCACATGCGCCGGCGAACCGGGCTTCGTCCTGATCACGAAACGATTTCTGAACAAGTAGTCCGCAAGATTTCTGCGCGTCGGTTCCTTTATCAACGACCGTGCCGCTGACCCTCCCAATGAGCAAGAGGACCAGGCTGGCAAGAATGATATGGACCCGCATTAGCGTCCCCTGAATACTGGTGCGAAAACAGCGGCGATGAGTGCCCTGATGGTACAAATTTCGATCCTGCGCGTCCTTGCGCGAAATTTTATGGACTACAGACAGATTCTGGAGAGCCTCTATCAACTTGCCGCCTACGCGAGTCGCATTGATTGATTGATGTCAGTGCTCGACGTTCGAGGCAAGTGAACAACTGTCTGCCGATGACCTCGTGTTCTAGGACGAGCGCCAGGGACTTTACCATCGGGTCGCTACGGCCATTGCCCGAGCGAAACGCTTTGACTTGGCTAACCGCTCTCACCTGCGCCAAGCAACTCGTCGTCAGCACGCGTCGCGATCGCCTCGACCGCAGCCTCTGCGCATCTTGGACCGTTCGCGGCGGATCCTCCCGACGGTTGTTTGTCCGCTTTGGACGGTCAACATTGCGCCGCGCTTTCTCGGATGACGCCGCTCATTGAATTCGTGGGAAATCGAGGGCCTGTCGAGACGGCTGACAGGAAAGCTGGATGAGCTCAATACTGAGAGACCTAGCCCCGCTCGGGTTCAAGCTGCACCGTTTTTCGTCCCCCGTTCAGTTCTCTAAGTTTGTTTACGTATGCCTCAGGCGTTAGCAGATGAAACGGAGCGTTGAGGCCCATAAAAGTCGCTATGCGGCCAATGAAAGCAGTGCAGTTGGTCGTTGCCGCATTCCATAGCGGCGAAGTCTCCTGCAGGTGCTTGATATAGGCAAACACCTTCTGGGCATCGGCCTCATTCAAGTAGACGCGGTAGCTGGCCGTCAGATATTGCTCGTCAAGATCACCATAGGTCGCACCTGTCTCCGAGGGGACAAATATCAGGTGACCCAAAATGTACGGCACCTCGTCGCCGGCCGGAGCCAGACCAGCGACCTCGACCTGCTTTTCGCTCGTCTTTCCGTACCAGACGAATGCATGACCGTACGTTGATGCCGTGCGGGCACGAAAATCAACGTAGTAGGGACCTTTGGCAGCAGCTCTTCTAACTGGTTTTACATCCGATGCAGCCGGCGGGGCGCCTGGCGTAACAGCAGCCATGCTGTCCGCATGGTTCGTTGCCGAATTGGGGGGAGCGTCCCGTTGCTGATCGTCTGCACGCGCCACGAGTGGTTGTGCGCTACTGAACCCAGCCCCCAAGCCCACGAAGGCCGCCAGCATGGCGGCCCTCGCAAATAGCTCCAGACCCAGATATTTCCGAATCACTACCGCCATCTTCGAATCCTCTTGGATTCAAGATCCGCCATAGATAGTCCGCCTACCCCAAACGAACGCCGCCGGCGCGCGAATGGATAGCCAGATCAACCTTTGGTCACCAACGGAGCCGGGGCCGCGACCGGGTATTTGCCTACTGGACTCTTGCCAACGGGGTATTTGCCAACGGGGTATTTGCCAACCGGCGTGGGGGCGGCGGCAACAGGCTGAGGCCGTGGCATGTCGGCAGCAACTGCTGTCCCCGCGAAAGCTAATGAAGCGATTCCAAGGATCACGAATTTCGACATCGGGTTCTCACATGATTCGGCTGGGTTGGAATTCACCTGACACACATAGAAATAACCTGACGCTAGCAACGCCGGCAATGAATAGACCAAGGAGTCGGCAGCCCCGATAGCCGTTTTTTGCTGCATGTTGCGAAAATGGCACGCAAATTGAGGCGTTTGGTTCCAGGTCGACTTCGTGGTCTTACAGATCAAGACGTGTCGGGATTCTACTTCACAGTATCCGCGGGAAGACCCGACCGGTCCGTGCCATATACTCGCGATAGTTGTCGCCAAACGTCTGCAGCATCATTCGCTCTTCTCTTGCGACGCGGCCAAAGAACAAAGTGCCGAAGCCGGCCAGGCCCGCGAAGCCGGCAATCCAATTAGGCAGCAGCAATGCCTGGGCGATAGCCCACAGCCAAAATGCCGAATACATCGGGTGTCGAACTCTCCGGTAAATCCCTTCCGTCACGAGTTCATGATTCTCCCGCACATCGAGACTTATCGACCAATTTCGGCCGAGTGCACGATGAGTCAGATGAAACACGCCCAAAGCAGCAATCGCAAAGAGAGACCCCAGCCAAGCCAACGAAGGATAAAAATTGTGAGCCGCGAAACGAGGTATTCCTGTCGCTATGTAGACGAGCGGAACAAGTCCAAGTCCCGAAAGAGATATGAGCAGGAGCACCGTTTCCAGGGGGCCGCGAGCGCTCCACACAATCCTCGCACGGCGGGAACGCCGCGCGTACTTATGGCGTATGAGGTACCAGCCGATCGCCAAGGCAACGAAAATGACTTTCGAAATGGTGGGCGTCATTTGAATTAGGCCGCCGCGCCGGGACGACCTGGCAGTTCACTTCTCGAGAGCGGCGCGCTCGCAATAAGCCCTCCGTCTTCAGCGATCATCGACACGGCGCCATCCGGGGCGACCGTCTGGGATTTGGCTGAAATAGGTCCGCATGTGAGCATAAAGTAATCGTACGATGTTCGCCTGTCATTTCCACTGACGAATTGGTTGTGCACGCGAAAGAAATTGAAGCGGATACGTTGATACACGGCGTCGTCAAGCATTCGACTAAGTCTCACGACCCTGACGGTCGCCTCGTTTTCTGCCGCCAAGCCCATATCGGCCATCGGCCGGCTTTTGTAAAAGTTCAACAGATCGATGAGGGCCTGATAGTCGCCCCAGAAGATCGCGCGCGAATTGGCGACGCGTTCGACCGCCATGCGAAAGGGTATCGCCTTTGGGTGCAAGCCTATCTTGAGTATGGATGATCCAACGCTCAAGAATGTGACGGGAATTTTGTTCCGATCGAGCGCAGGGGCCAGCTTCAAGGCGCGATCAAGTAAATCAACGGCAAGTACGGCGCCAAGACTATGCCCTATGACCAAAATTTCGTCTGCGGTGGAGTTGCTCGCCGCAGCCACGAACTCCGCGGCCAACCTATCCAGCTTCTGCTCCATTTCCGAATTACCGCATCGAACGTACTCGTGAGAAAAAATCCAGTCGTCGAACAAGTCGCTCAGGTGCAGCCAGTGCCACGGCCCCGCCAAGGCGGCTGCGAACCCGAAGAGACCGCCACCGGCAGCAATGAGAATTGACTCGGTGATCTTGAATGCAACCACGCCAATCAAGAAGGCGGCCGCGATGAGCAATCCGAACATGACCAATGGATAGAGAAAGAAAAGCGCGTAGCGCCAGTTGCTCAGCAAGTAGCGCCAAAGAGTGCCGGATAAAACGAAATCAAGAAACGCAAGAATGCCGATGGAAATGCGTGAGCCGAGGCTTCGACGCCCGAAGGCCTCAATTACGTCGTGCCATCGGACCAGACGGTAATCGGTTTCGACGAGCCAATCGGGGCCGGTTGTCGTCACATTCCATTGCATTTGGTCGGCGGTATCATGCGAATTGTCGACGACCGCTTTCACTGACCAGGTACGTTGGAACCTGGCAATCTCACGCACAAAGCGTAATTGCGCGCTGACAGGCGACGTAATCGGATCATAGCCGCCGATATGGAATACCAGCCGCTTCGCTACAGGAGTTCCGGACATGGTCTTACCGCGACTATCCGCGGATTCATGCTCGCTGTACACGCATCAATGGACCTGTAATCAAATGACAGAAGCGTTTGACGCCAAGGGTTGTCAAGAGAGAATCGACCAGTTATTGGGGAACATGTGTCAATTTATTCTGCCATGCGCAAAGCGAACCGCTCGAACAATAGTGTCGATCGGTGCTGCCATGATGATCGGGCTGTCCAGCACCGCGCCCTCACAAGCGAAGGACGAGATACCCTTTGGAGAGAGATGTCTTGCGGCAAATTTGGATATCTCGCTGGGCGCGCAACTGCCCCGCACGGGGGCGCGTTTGAGATCTGGTGAGCCGATAAAGATTGTGGCGATCGGGTCATCGTCGACAGTAGGACTCTGGCAGCTTAGGTCCGCGGCAACGTACCCGGAGGTGATGCGCCGAGAGCTCTCGAGGCTTAGATCGAGCGCCAAGATCGATGTTATTAACAGCGGTCGAGTCGGCGACACCATTCCGAACAACATCGCGCGCTTCGAGCGTGACGTTTTCGCCCACGCACCTGATCTCGTTATCTGGCAATTGGGCACCAATGACGTCGCCTGGGGTGGTCGGCCGGACCAAGGGCTCAAGAGGAGCGTTCTTGAAGGGGTAAGGGCGCTTAAGGCAGGCTCTGCCGATGTCGTGCTGATGGATCTGCAATATGCGCCGCAAGTGCTCGCTTCAGCTAGCTACCCAACGATGGAGGGCATCATCGCCGATGTCGCGAAGCAGGAACGGGTCGGGTTATTCTCTCGTTTTGCGCTGATGCGAAATTCGATCAGTGCCGGAGTTGCGCAAAGCGCGCTTGTAACGTGGGACGGATTGCACAACACCGCCGATGGTTATGATTGCATTGGACGAGCCCTTGCCCGAGCCATCTCAGCGAGTGCTCGTTGAGAGGACCTAGATCAGGGGAATCGAAGGCTGCGGCTTCGGATGAGTTTGGGCATCGGCCCGGACTCCGGGCGCCGAGCGTGCAGATGCCCGCGAACGCGAACAAAAACCCATTCTCCTCGACAATCGCCGCAGTTCTCGCAGCGGTGACAGCAATTCGCTCCGACGCTGTCGGGAGGCGCGCTCATGTACCATTATGGCAGTCAACTTGTTGACCTGTTACTGGTGCTTGTCGCCGCGTGGATGGTGCCAGCCGCCATCTTTATCATCTACGCCTATTTTGCTCGTCTTAAGAATCCTGTCACCGAATCGGTCTTTGGACGTGCGGTCATCCTTTCCTTGTTCATCATAACCATGTCGATTTGGCTCCCGATCATTGTGGCCGCCATAGTCCTATCACTGATCGGCCATTTGTGGTCCCGCTTCAGGATAAAACCGCGCAAGTAGATAGTGGCGCCTCAGCAAAATAGAAAAGCGAAGCAAACAAATGCCGGCGTGTCTCCTAGTTCTGACGATAGCGGCAATCAATCTTACAACAATCGCCGCGGCTGCAGAGTGGTGACCCTGATGTCTGGCGCCTCTGCAGCAGCCAGATTCCGGATGTGAACAGAATTGTCGCCTGCCTGCAGCAGAATACACCCCGGCTCTCTCCGGGCTGTCGAGCGGTAATTGCAACTGGCGCGGCTTCGCGGCCTGCTGGTCCAAACGGTCGGATCGTACGGTCGCAGCCCTACGCTGTGTCTCCGCCACCGTATGCCAGGCGCCCGTCACCTCCATATCCATACTACGAGGACGATGATTATTAACTAGCGTGAGCGCGAGATGGACCGGCAGTTCATTGGTGTCCACCAGGGCGATGTAGTCGTCTTCAACGTGCTCGACGAGCCGATGTGTTTATCTCGTGACTTGCTATGGTTCTCGGCGCTGCTGCTTTTAGCTCCGCCGCAGCTTTCGAGTCAGACGCATCTGGCGGATGCCTGATGTGCCAGACCAGCGCGCCCGCAAGAACGGCGGTAGCGGCGAGGTTGTTACCCCAGGCCTGCAAAACCAGGGGAAACGGCGGCAGCGACAGCAGCATGAGGATGCCAGCTGCCGCCAGCGCGATCCAGGTTCCCAGCCGCACGCGGAAGCGCTCGTCGAAGGCGGCGCGATGCATCAGCACCGTTATCGGGAAGAACAGCCACATGAAGTAATATTGTCGCGCCAGGGGCGAGGCCACCGTCATCAGGCAGAACAGGATGCCGAGCTCCTCGGCGTCCGACCGTTCGGTTCGCCGCCGCTGCGCAGGCATCACAGCGAGGAAGCCGAACCCGAGCGCCGCCGACACCGCGAGCACGATCCAGTTCGCAGTTTGGTATTCGACGTCGATCACATTCATCGTGCGCGGCGGCTTGCTTGGATCGTCCTGATTCCAGTTGACCGGCCGCACCAGGCGGTGCGTCACCGCGATGATGGATTGGTTGACCCACGACCAGTTCTGCTCGTCGCGCTTGCCAAAGCCCTTTTCCGAGCTCGAGCCGACCATGGCCTGGTACCAGGTCTTGAGCTCATTGACGTTGTGGTCGAAGCCGCGGATCGGCGCCGGCACTACGAAGAGCAGAAGGCCGATGCAGGCGATCGTGCTCACGACGGCCGCCCACTGCCGGCGCCAAACCAGATAAGGCAGCACCGCAACCGGAAAAACCTTGATGGCGGTGGCGAGCGCGAACATGAAGCCGGCGAGCCAGGACCGCTGGTGCTGGAGGCTCCAGAAGCCGTAGAGCATCATCGCCAGCAGAAGCAGGTTCGGCTGGCCGAGGTCGAACATGTCGAACACGAAGGTGATGGTGACGAAGGCGGGCAGCGCCTCCAGCCAGCGACCGGGCGTGTGTCCGGAGCCGGTCATGGCATTCGAGAGAATTCCTGTGTACCACCACGCTACCGCGTTCAGGATCGACAGCACGACATAGAGTGGGATCTTGCCGAACCAGCTCGGGATCGCGAGCAGGATCGCCGGCAGCGGCGGGTAGATATAGGCAAACATCTGTGTGACGTCAGGATAGAGCGCCCCACCCTGAAGTACCTGCTCGCCCGCCCAGTACCAAAGCGCATAATCCTTGGTCTTGCCGTGACCGAATATTTCGGGACCGAGCACGTCGGCGGTCAACAGGACGCAGCAGAAGAGGAAGAGCAAATCGAGCGGGGCGCGCAGCGACGGAGACCTGAGCGCGCCGGGTTTGGTGGGGGAATGGGTGGCGGTCACAAATGCCTTCTGAAGCCAAACAAAAACGTTCGATAGATGTGAATGAAAACTCCAGCTGCAAGTAGGCTCCCTCTCCGCCCAAACGGGGCGAGGAGAGCTACGGCTACACAGAAAACCGTTTCGACAAAAGTCTACCCAAGCTGGCGCCTGACGACATCATTGAATGGCCGGAAGGCGAGCGGGCAAGGATCATATGGGTCTCGGAAGACGGCAGCAGATTCCGCGTCGAGGGCCTTCCGACGCTGCTGAGGGCGACAGACACCTTCACGGTGGTCAGCAAACGAGTGGTCGTTCCGGATTAAACGAGCTGAGGATGCTTTTGGGTGTTAGCGTCCTCGTCGCGACCCTTCCGTGCAGTCAATCGCTACGTCGGCAACTTGCAGCCGATGTCCAGCGTCTTCTCGGACTATCCCGCGCCGGTGATCCGCGACACCGACACCGGCAGAGATGACCCCGATGCGCCGGGGCATGTCGCCACCACCGCGCACCGGCGGGTCGCCGGTCACCAACTCCCGGCCAACAGCTTCGCCGAGTAGGCGGGTTGTGCAGCTTTGCTTTCGCATCTACTCTGTAATTCGAATATCGCATTGGCGGGGGCCACCCATAATGGGCCCGTTTTGCGGGGAAACCAAAGTTGAGCCCATGGCATGACCGCTTGGCCTACAGGCGTACCCGAGCTTGGGGGAATGCTAGCCGCGCCAGCGGGGTGATTGCCGATGGCACATCAGCGGCACATGGCTACAACAAGACCAGCTAGAACAATGAGATAGGCCGCTAAAGATCACCCTCATAACCTGAAGGTCATAGGTTCAAATCCTATCCCCGCAATCAACGCTCCCCTAGACTCTAGGGGTTCGGCCGCCCTCTCGGAAATCCTGAGCAGGGCGGCGAGTTGGCCGTAAATGTCGATCCGCACAGGTTTGTACCGGCCCTGTGGGTGAACGACGACTTTCTCGACAATCTCTCGAATAGCCTCGTGGGCAGCCAGACGGCTGTCCGCATCCGACTCCGCGAGAGCCTGCTTCAAGTTCCTGATCTTGTCGCGGTAGGCGTTGCCTGCGTTCGGGTGGAATTCGACCGTTGGCGGGACGACCTCGGCAATCGCGGCCTCGATCTCGTCGCGCTCCGCTTCCAAAGCCGCCAACCGGTCACGCAAGGCACGCTGGGCGCTTCGCCGAGCAAGGCGTCCACCGCCTTTGAGATCGAGGCGTTGACGTTGCCCAGTCGCTTTTCGAGATCGCGGCGCCGGTGGGCGGTCGAGCCGTGAAGCTCGCGCGACATCCGGTGATACTCGCGGACGTACTCGGCGACCAGCTCGGGCGCCGCCAATTGCTCCTCGATGCCTTTCAAGACCAGCGCTTCGCCTCGCGTGCGATCGTGCGCCGGTTATCGCACAGGCCGGTCTCCTTCATGCGGGTGCAGAGCAGGAGCGGCCCGCGCTTGTCGTTGCCGCCGACAACATAGCCGGACCCGCAGCATCCGCATTTGATCAGGCCGGACAGCAAGTTCTTGGGCCGGGTGGCGTACGATCCTTTGGGACCGCCGCGCTCTTCGCGCCTCGCGCGGACCTTCGCCCAGGTATCTGCATCGATTATGCGCAGGTGCTCGGCTTCCACAGACATCCATTGATCGCGTGGATTTTCGCGGCTGATGCGTTTGCCGGTCTCCGGGTCTTTAATGAAGGTTTGGCGGTTCCAGATGATGCGTCCGGCGTAGAGTTCATTTTGCAGGATACCGTTGCGTCAGCATCTGTACACAACGTCTCGCTGGAAACACCCTCTCGTTTGAAAAGGAAAACCGATGGCCGAGAGCAAGCTGCCGTCACACGATGCATTCGTTGTCAGCGGCGATGGTCGGAAATCAACGTGGATCCGCGTGGGGGCCGCGTGGCCGAACGATGATGGCAAGGGCTTCAACATCGTGATCGCGGCAGGACTGGCGGTCTCGGGGAAGATCGTTCTTCGTGAACCGAAAGTCCAGGATGACAAGGACTGACGCCCTCCAAAGACGATCAGCATTGCGAACAGGCCTTCCTCCAGGAGGGCCATTCGCATTTCTTCGTCGCTGATCGCCCGAGACCAGCGCGGCCCTAAGTCACTTGTCTGGTAAGGAAGAGCACAGCTTGCTAAAAGCCGAACCTGGCCCGATTGCCCCTCACCAACCACGCCTATCTTGGAAAGCCAGCATGATCGCAGTTCTCATTCATTGGCGCATCAGGCCCGACGACAAAAACGTACAGTCCTTTCTCGACCACTGCAAGGGTAACAACACCATTGGCGATCGTACCGGCCTCATTGCGGAATTCCTCAGTGACTCGCTTCCCGTCAAGGAATTTCCCGATACCACATGGCATTTGGATCCGGATTCCCTGGGCAACTTTCGATCATACGTGACTGTCGGCCTGTGGAGCGATGCTGACGCATTCAAGACTCAGGTAGGCAACTACTTCAATGATCAAAAGCCGATGCTGCAGTTCGAGAAATATCGGCGTCGCCGGGTCATGTTCGATCCGGTGGGCTGGCGTATTGGCCAGGCTCCCTTGCCTTCCACAGATTCCGCGGAGGTCAAGTAGCCAAGGCTTCTGTGTTGGCTTTTGATGAAAGAGCGGGCGTGCCTTCGGCCGGGCTTTAGGCGTTGCCCGGAGCCGCCACGCCATCTCCGCCCTTCGGGTCACAATCCCTCACACAAGGCATAACGCACTCCTCGCCGGAGGCACTCGGTCAAGCATCTGCCTGCGGCACCGCTAGCACTGATGCGTGCGCCGGGTGCCTTCTTAACCGGTCTCGTCGCCGCAGTCGGTCCCGCATCCCGCTTCGCGGCGTTATGCTGATGCTCTTGCGGCTGCATATTTGCCCGCTTGCGCTTTCGCTTCAGCCTTTCGACGTCCACGCCATCCCAGCCGCCTCAAGGCCAAGCTCTGTGGGCGCTTCGCGGCCTTGACCCGTCCAGCCTGGCGAGGGCAGGGGCTTCCCATTCGCTAAGCCGAATTCCGCCTTAGCCGCCTCTCTGAGCAATGGCGCCACCTCAAAGCGGCTTGACTCATTGTTCTCATTTTGTTCTTTTTTGCTTTTATCTGCTTTTCTAAGGCTGAACCATGCCCCCACTTGAATACATCCGTTCCGAGATTGAGCACATGCGGCGGCAGATCAGCCGTCAGCAGAAGGAGATCCTAAGCCTGCAGCGAGCCGGCATCAGAACGGCGTCAGCCCAAGCCCTGCTTGTACGAATGCAAGCCAAGGTCGACAGCCTGGTCGCGGAGCGTGATCGCATGAAAGGGGAGGCGAACCTGGGAAAGACCTACGGTTCAGGCAAGCGGATCAATGGAACGCCCGCGCATCGCAGGGTGTGATGGACAACCTGCGGCGGTTTCCGGCGCCATGGGTCATGGAGGAAGACCGGGACGGGTTTCGTGTGAAGGACGCAAATGGCTTCTACATCTGCGGGGTCATTCACCGGGAGGATCTGCACCGCCGCGGTTACCAGTACGCCGACAGCTATCTGACCCGTGATGAAGCGCGGCGGATCGCCAAGGCCATTTCGCGTCTGCCGGAGCTGCTCAAGCGGCCGCAGTATTAGCCTGCTTCGCCGCCGTCCTTCCGAGGACGTTGATCAGGCCAGCTCACGGCCACGGGCGGTATCGGTATCGGCCTTGTCCGGTGCTTTTCGTAGCGCGACGCGAGGTCGAGCAGCCGCCGCTTGATAAACGGGTCGGCCTTGTCAGCCAGCTCGCGGATCAATTCCGACCGTTGTTTGTTAAACTCTTCGTCCAGCATGGGATTGCCAAATAATCCCGATTATACTGGCAGGCATTGTCATTTGTTGGTTTTGAGTTGCGTATGGTTAAGCGTGTCAGGTCCCGCGTGCGTGCCGCAAAAGCGGAGATGCCGGGATTCATCAAACCCCAGCTGGCTGCGCTGAAGGTGAAAGCGCCATCGGGGGACTGGATCCACGAAATCAAGTACGACGGCTACCGAGTCCAGGTGCATGTCGACCGCAGGACTGTCAGAATCTTCACGCGCAATGGGCATGACTGGACAAAGCGATTCTCAGCCATCGCCGGCGCCTTCAGGCTCAAGAGCCAGAGCATTTTCGACGGCGAGGTGGTCGTCGTCCATGAGGGACGGACGAATTTCTCGGAGCTGCAGGCGGACCTCGCCAAGGGCCGTCAGGACAGGATGCTGTTCTATGCTTTCGACATCCTCTTCCACAACGGCGAAGACCTTCGGGGAAAACCTCAGCTTGAACTGAAAGAGCGCCTGAAAGAACTGATCGACATGCTCGAACCGCCATCCTCTACAGCGAGCACCTTGACGGGGACGGGCAGGAGCTGTTCGAGCATGCCGCCAAGCTGAACTACAAAGGCATTGTTTCCAAGAAGGCGGACGCTCCGTACCGTTCCGACCGCAACGAAGCCTGGCTGAAGATCAAGACGGTCCAGCGCGGCAAACGACTGACAGCTACGTTTTCGACCCGAACAACAAGCCCGACTATTTTCTGATTCAGTACAACCGCGCCCAAAACCTCGTGAGCGTGAGAGGTCAGTGGGGGCCGATGGTCGCAGTCGAATCCTACGACAGGGCGGAAAGCCCGGATTCAACATCGAGCAGCAACGGCTTTAACACCGTCCTCGTCGAAGTTGACGACATCGAGAATCTTAAAGCCGCGTATCCCAACTACTTCGGCGACGTGGAGCTGTTCAAAACCCGACTGGCTGAGATCACCGGCAGCGACGGACGCTACACCTTGGCACCGCAGCCGACTGCCCCGATTCGACCGCGTGAGCGGCCGGACGATTCGTGGCTTCGTCGTCGCAAACCGCTGCGTTGATCCGCAGCGACTTCCGCATCACCGGCTGGGCACATTTCAAAGGGGGCATAATGAGAAGGCTTTATCACGTCGGTAGTGGGCACTGGAAACCCGGCGACAGCATCGCGCCGGGGAATTGGGGCAAGCGAACCCGACAATTTGGCAAAGGGGAAGGTTTTCGTGGCTACGGAGATGTCAACGATGCCAAGATTGTAGGCTGGGAAGTCGCGCTCGAAGTAGCAAGACAGCTAACGGCTCCCGATGCGCCAAGCCGGCTGAACTGCGTTTTCTGCACCGAGGACCTCGCGAGCGCGAGAGCGTTTCGCGACCGATTCGCAAAGGGCGCAAGCATCTACGAAGTCGAGGTTGAGGACACTCTGAGCGCGCACGCGGGCAACTACGAAGCGCTAACGGACGTCCCACAGGGCCCCAGCGTCGATACAAACGTCGCCACCGCGAAATCATATTGGACCGACGCGCCAACCGGCATAAGGGAAATTCTGGTCGGCGGCACCGTCAAAGTCTCCAAAAAAATCGAATAGGTGCTCGAACCCTCCGCAGTGAAGCCAGTTGGGCCATCTCCCGTCAGTGTCAGCGGATTTTCGACTTTTTACACCCGCTAGACACTGGAGAGCTTCCGCTTTGATAGCGTTAGGTTATTTCCGCCATTGACTTTCCCGCAAGGGGAGAAGGTGGCTCCTGCGCATGGCTAGGCCACTAGGTCATCGTAGGTAGCGCTCCCGTGCTCAGGCGATTTGCTTTCCTACACACTCGCCAAATGCTCGTGGCCGTACGCCACGCTCAAGCCAGCATGGCCCGGGAGGTGGCGCCAAAAAGGGGGTGACGTAGTGGTAAAAATTTGTGCGCCCGCCGTTATCGGAGAACCGTTACCTTCCTGTCCGGCTCAATGCCAAATTTCGGCGCGCCAGCACGGATCGTGCTGGTGCAGGAGGGGGGCGCCCTCCTTTTTTCGGAGGTAGGTGGGACCCAAGGGGAGGTACGGGGTCCCTGCACGCCGATATCACAGCCGCTGAAGCACGCGTGCAACCTGCGTCTCGGTCCATGCGCTAGCCGCGTGCAGTCGCAATACCTTTTTCCGTAAGGCCAGCTGCAATGGCTTTCACACTCGTCACAGTCCGGATCACATCAATAATCGAACGGTCGCCCGCGACCCGGGCGGGTCCGAATCGGTCAGCGATGGCGAGGATGTCGACCTGTGTCCTACTGATCTCGGATTTGAGGTTGGCCCTCTATGTAGCGACCGACCTACGAACTATGACGCGAGTATGGATGGGGGATCTCCCGGTGAAGACGGCCGTCGATTCCGGCGCCATCGACTCGACGGTTCCCGCGATCTCCGACAACGCTTCGAGCGCTGACTTGGACCGAGCGGATTTGCCGAGATCAGGGATGGCCCAAGAGGGCTGCCGACGACCTTACTTGATCCGAGCAGCACGCCACTTTTCTGCGGCCGGTTTGAGATACGCCAGCCGGTCCGATGAGTACAGATTTTGGACTGGATAGAATGACGAGGAGCATGAGAAACTAAGACTCAAGGTGCCCCCCCCCCGCAATCGCGTGGAAAATTGGAGAGTTGCCATGGCCCATGCTCTCGCCCAACAGCCCGAGTACAGATTGAGTCAAGCGGCAGTCGCGGACCTTCGTAAAGCGCTTCGTGGCGCCCTCCTGCAGCCCGCCGATGCCGGATATCGCGAAGCGCGCTCGATCTGGAACGGCATGATTATCAAAGAGCCCGCGCTCATCGCTCGGGTAAGCGGCGCGTCGGACGTTGTCGCCTGTGTGAATTTCGCCCGCGAGAACGGACTGCCGCTATCGATTCGAGGCGGCGGGCACAACATCGCAGGCACCGCGCTCTGCGACCGCGGGCTGATGATCGACATGAGCCTGCGGCGCGGCGTGCGCGTCGACCCTGACCGCCGGATGGTTCGGGCCGAGGCTGGCACCACCTGGGGCGACGTCGATCACGAAGCGCAGCCCCTCGGGCTGGTTGTCCCGGGCGGCATCGTGTCGAATACCGGGGTTGCCGGGTTCACTCTGGGCGGCGGCTTCGGCTGGACGTCGCGCAAATGCTGCTACGCCGCAGACAACCTCGTCTCGGTCGACATCGTAACCGCGGACGGCGAGCGTCGGCACGCCAGCAAGACCGAGAACGCTGATCTGTTCTGGGCGTTGGGGGGTGGCGGCGGCAATTTTGGCGCGGTCACGTCCTTCGAGTTCCGGGCACATCCACACGGACCGCAGGCTCTATGCGGGATGGTAGTGTACCCGATGGCACAAGCGCGCGACGTTGCGCACCAATTTTGTCGGATCGCCACCACGGCGCCGGACGAACTGTGCTGCTTGCTCATCTTGCGCATCGCCCCGTCTGCGCCGTTCATGCCCGAGGCGCTGCACGGAACGCCAATCGCGGCGATTGCCGCGTGCTGGACCGGCGATCCCATCGCCGGACAGGATGCGATGCGTGGGCTCAAGAGCTTTGGTACGCCGGCTGCGGATACGATCACCGTGAAGCCGTTCGTTGCGCATCAGACCATGCTCGATTCTGGCCAGCCGTTCGGCCGTCGTTATTACTGGAAGTCGGATTTTTTCGCCGATATGAACGAGCCCTTGATCGATGCGATGGTCGAGCACGCCGAACGTATTACCTCTCCGCATTCCGCCGCTCTCTTCATGCACATGGGCGGCGCTCCCGCCCAACTCGATCGCGGGCTCAACGCAGTCGGCTTTCGGACGGCCCAATACGTGTTGAACGTGCAGGCGGCTTGGGAAAATCCGCAGGAGGATCGCCGTCATATCGAATGGGCGCGCGAATACTGGGCGGCTATCCATCCGTATTCGACCGGCGCCGCTTACATCAATTTCATGACTGAGGACGAGGGCGACGCCCGCGTGCGCGACGCCTATGGTAATCGACTCTACGAGCGGCTCGCCGAGATCAAGGCCAAATTCGATCCAGGAAATCTATTCCACGGCGCACAGAACATCCCGCCGCGATAGAGACGCGTAGACACGTTGGAGGGCAACCATCCCGCTAGGTGATCGAGTCAGCCGGACTTCAATTGCGCGGATACCAGCTGCATCTGCTGTTGTGCCTTACCCGAACCGGAGGGCGAGGGGTGCGCCACCTTTTTTTGGCGGTGGGTGGACCCAAGGGGAGGTACAGGAAAAGCAGGGGGGCCGATTCCTACGCGCCGATGTCCCTCTTAGTAGACCTCACGCAGAGGGGTGTGCCGCCTTTTTTTCCGGCGGTAGGTGGACCCAAGGGGAGGTACAGGAAAGATAGCGCGCCTGATCCCTGCGCGGGCAAATCATCAGTTGCTGCCATCGTATCATATGTGACGCCTTGCTGTAACTTCACTGAAAAGGGCAGGGCAACGCAGCCGCCGCCATATCGGCATCGGCTGTCTGCGGGAGCCGGACGTTGTACGATGGTTACGTTGACCGCCGGTTTTGGCCCGAAGGCGACATCGAACCCGATAAATACCGAGGTGGGTTGAGTAACATTTCCACTCGCCGAAGGCCGCCGCTTTGCAAACGGACTCCAGATCGAAAGATCGCCCGTGACCTTGCAGAGCATCCTCCGTAAAGCGTGAGCTCAACTGGGAACCCGGTACGCCACCCAGGTGTTACTTCTTCAAATCAAAAAGGGAGGATTTCCATGCGTTTGATACACGCAGCGGCATTCGCTCTTTGTCTGCTCTCAGTCACGTCGGTGGGGTCTTTTGCCGGTGACCCCAAGAGCGATGTCTCGGCAGCTTACGCAGCATTTGATGCGGCGTTCAACAAGGCCGACGCGAAGGCCGTTGCCGCCTTATATCTTCCGAGCGCCAAGGTGTTACCGCCATCCCACGAGGTGGTCTCCGGTCCGCCGGCGATCGAGAAGTTTTTCGCCGGACTACACACCGGCGGTGTAACTGACCACAAACTTGAGATGATCGACGCGGGTGGCGATGACAAAGTCGTCTATGGCACGGCAAACTGGAGCGCCAAAGGCAAGGACAAGGATGGCAAGCCTGCGAACCTTTCCGGCATCGCCACCCACGTGTTCGAGCGTCAGGCGGATGGTTCGCTGAAGCTGAGGTTACATACCTTCAACTAAGGCTGGCCGTACGTGTTGCCTGACGCCGCGCGAGGAGACTTTGCGTGAATATCGCGGAATGGCTTCGTGGTCTCGGGCTGGAGCGCTACACGCAGGCCTTCCAGGATGCGGAGGTCACGACTGAGGTCCTGCCAGAGTTGACCGAAGCCGACCTGCGGGAGCTAGGAGTTCCGCTCGGGCCGCGAAAGATCGTGCTCAAGGCGATCCAAGCCCTTGCTGGCCCGCCGACGACAGTCTTGCTGCCAGAGGCGGCGCCAGAGAAAGCGGGGTCGAAGGCGGCTCCGCTCTCGGTTGAGGCCGAGCGGCGGCAACTGACGGTTATGTTTGTCGATTTGGTCGGCTCGACGGCGCTCGCGTCTCAGCTCGATCCCGAAGAGATGGGCGAGCTGATCCGAATTTACCAGAACACAGTGGCCGGAGAGATCACGCGATTCGAGGGACATATCGCCAAGTTTCTCGGCGATGGTGTGCTCGCCTACTTCGGCTGGCCTCGGGCGCACGAAGACGAGGCCGAGCGCGCAGTCCGGGCCGGCCTCAGCCTCACGGCGGCGGTCGCCGCGCTCGCTGCGCCGGGCGGCGGAGGGCTCGCGGCGCGCGTAGGCATCGCTACTGGGCTGGTCGTCGTTGGTCACCTGGTCGGCGAGGAGGAGGCGCGCGAGCGGGCGGTGGTCGGCGAGACCCCGAACCTCGCTGCGCGGCTGCAGGCGGTAGCGGAGCCTGGGGGTGTTGTCGTTGCCGAGGCCACAGGCCGCCTGCTCGGTGATCTGTTCGTCTACCGCGATCTGGACGCGCTGCGCCTGAAAGGCTTCGCCGAGCCGGTTCGGGCTTGGAGCATCCTTGGCGAGGGAACTGCCGAGAGCCGGTTCGATGCCCGACACGGCGCTACGACCGCATTGGTGGGGCGCGACCAGGAACTGGGGCTGCTGCTGGACCGGTGGGAGCGGGCGAAGGAAGGTGAAGGGCAAGTGGTCCTGCTCGCCGGCGAGCCGGGCATTGGCAAGTCCTGCCTTGTCCACAGTCTGCGCAAGCGGCTCGGGAGCGAACCGCGCACGCCGCTGAGGCAGTATTGCTCGCCGTACCACACCAACAGCGCACTCTACCCGGTTGTCGGCCTTCTCGAGCGAGCGGCGGGACTACAGCGAGGGGATCCACCGGAGCGTCAGCTCGACAAGCTCGAGACGATGCTGGCCCTCGCGGTGGAGAACGTCCAAGAGAGCGCTCCGCTCTTCGCGGACTTGCTCGCAATCCCAACGGGCGGGCGTTACCGGCCGTTGGATTTGAGCCCGCAGCACAAGAAGGAGATGACATTCCAAGCGCTGCTCGATCAAATGGCGGGCTTGGCATCGCGCCAACCAGTGCTGGCGCTCTACGAGGACGTACACTGGATTGACCCAACCACGCTCGAGCTGCTGGGCCGGGTTGTCGACCGGGTGCAGCGCCTGCGGGTGCTCGCCGTCATCACTTTCCGGCCAGAGTTCGCCCCGCCGTGGACCGGGCACGGACACGTCACCACGCTCTCGCTGAGCCGCCTAGGGCGGCGGCAGGGCGCTGCCGTTGTCGGGCGCGTGACCGGGGGCAAGCGGCTTCCAGACGAGGTGCTCGAGCAGATCCTGGCCAAGACCGATGGCGTGCCCTTGTTCGTGGAGGAGCTGACCAAGATGGTGCTCGAGTCCGGTCTGCTCGAGAACGCGGGCGACGGCTACAAGCTGACTGGCCCGCTACCGGCGCTGGCAATCCCGGCGACGCTGCAGGACTCATTGATGGCCCGGCTCGATCGACTGGCGCCGGTCAAGGAAGTGGCTCAGATGGCCGCTTGCATCGGACGCGAGTTCTCACACGAGCTTCTGGCCGCGGTCGCGTCGCTCGGTGAGAACGCGCTCGGGGATGCACTCGCCCAGCTGCTCACTGCGGAGCTGATCTTCCGGCGCGGCGCACCGCCCAAGATCGGTTACAGCTTCAAGCATGCCCTGGTTCAAGATGTTGCCCACGAGAGTTTGCTCAAGAGCCGGCGGCAGCAGGTCCACGCGCGGATCGCCACCGTTCTCGAGGACAACTTTCCAACCGTCGCCGAGACCGAGCCCGAAACGCTTGCGCAACATCTCACCGAGGCCGGGCTGGCCGAGCGGGCCGTGGGCTATTGGCTGCGGGCGGGCAGAAACGCCGCCGCGCGCTCTGCCAATCTTGAAGCGATCAGTGACCTGTCTAAAGGGTTGGAGGCGCTGAACAAGCTTCCTGCGGATCCGGAGCGGGATCGGCAGGAACTCGCATTGCAGACGGCGATCGGCACGCCGCTAATCGCTGTC
>NZ_JBANAZ010000084.1:0-36084 GCF_059803455.1 Bradyrhizobium sp. UFLA05-108
CGATCTCGCGTTGAATCTCCTTCAATATGCGATTCTCACCCAGCTTGGTCCGTGGATTTCTGACTCAGTAAGATTAGGCCGCAGCGTTTGCTGATTGCCGCACTCGTCAGTGCGCAACGTGCCAGCCGAAAGCTGGCAGCCCCTCGCGTTTCCTGAAGATCGCGTCCTCTACATCGAGTGCGGTGCCGTAGGCCGCGATCTCGCTCACGGTCTGGTCAATCTCCGCGGAATCGAACCGCCTCATCACGATCACGCGGCAAGTGCGTTCACTCGCCGGCTTGCTTGTCGGCCTCACGGGGGCATGTTAGCACCCGCGAAACCATACGGGCGGCCCCGCAACGCCCGACCTGCCGCACGGTTGCCCGACATGCCCGATTTTCACGGTGTCTTCCCCTATCTCGTTTCGCCGGTCGACGCGGACGGCACCGTGCGCACCGGCGTGCTCGCCCGGCTCTGCGACGATCTGATCGGTGCCGGCGTGCATGGGCTGACGCCGCTCGGCTCGACCGGCGAGTTCGCCTATCTCGACGCCGCACAGCGCGCGAGTATCGTGCAGACCACGATCGAGACCGCGAAGGGCCGTGTGCCCGTGGTGGCCGGTGTCGCCTCGACCTCGACCGCCGATGCGGTCGTGCAGGCGAAGGCGTACCAGAAGCTCGGCGCCGACGGCATTCTGGCAATTCTGGAGGCGTACTTCCCGCTCGCCGACGCACAGGTCGAATCCTATTTCCGCAGCATTGCGGATGCCGTGGACATTCCCGTCGTCATCTACACCAACCCGCAATTCCAGCGCTCCGACCTGACGCTCGACGTCATCGCGCGTCTCGCCGAGCACCCGCGCATCGGTTACATCAAGGACGCCTCGACCAACACCGGCCGGCTGCTGTCGATCATGAATCGCTGCGGCGACAAGATCCGCGTGTTCTCGGCTTCCGCACATATTCCAGCCGCGGTGATGCTGATCGGCGGCCTCGGCTGGATGGCGGGTCCGGCCTGCATCATCCCGCGCCAGAGCGTCGCGCTCTACGATCTCTGCAAGGAGGGACGCTGGGATGCAGCCATGGCGCTTCAGCGCAAGCTATGGCGCATCAACGAGGCTTTTGCTCGCTTCAACCTCGCCGCCTGCATCAAGGCAGGGCTGACGATCCAGGGCTACGACGTCGGCGACCCCATTCCGCCACAAGCGGCTCTTTCGCCCGAGCAGCGCAAGGCCGTCGAGGCGGCGTTGCGAGAGGTCGGCTAACTTCCATCCGCGGTTGCCAAGCTCGTGGCATGACGAATTTGCGGGTCCTGCCCGCACAAAACGTCGGCTGGCCTCGTTTGCCTCGATCCGCTAAAAGGCGGCCGCACTTTGAGGCCTAGAGGACAAGCGGAATGAACATTCTTCCCGGTAATTTGCGTTTCGGGGCGGGCAAGCCCGTCAAGCGTTTGGAAGATCAGAGGCTACTCACCGGGAAGGGACAGTTCATCGACGACAAGCCGGAGGACGGCGCGCTGTGGCTGCATGTGCTGCGCTCGCCGCATGCCCACGCGAAGATCGCGTCGATCGACACCAGCGCGGCTACGGCGATGCCTGGTGTAACCGCGATCTACACCGGCGCCGATCTGATCAAGGACAACATTGGCGAGATCCCCACGCTCAACATCTTCAAGCGCCCCGACGGCAAGCCGATGACGGTGCCGCCGCGGCGCCTGCTCGCTCATGAGATCGTGCGCTATGCTGGCGAGGCCGTTGCGGCCGTGGTCGCCACTTCGCGCGT
The DNA here is from genome assembly GCF_059803455.1 of Bradyrhizobium sp. UFLA05-108. NCBI lineage: Bacteria > Pseudomonadati > Pseudomonadota > Alphaproteobacteria > Hyphomicrobiales > Nitrobacteraceae > Bradyrhizobium > Bradyrhizobium sp. UFLA05-108. The sequence goes on from NZ_JBANAZ010000084.1 coordinate 1,761, forward strand.
TCTGGCGCAGAGCGCGGCCGAAGCGATCGTCGTCGACTACGACGTGCAGCCTGCGGTCGTCGATCCCGTCGAGGCGGTCAAGCCAGGTGCGCCTGTGGTGTGGCCGGAGGCGCCCGATAACATTGTCGGGGCGATGGCCTACGGCGACGCCGTCAAGGTGGATGAGGCCTTCGCCAAGGCCGCGCATGTGGTCGATCTCGATCTCGTCAGCCAGCGGCTCGTGCCGTCTGCGATGGAGCCGCGCTCGACCATTGCCGAAATCGAGAAGAAGTCCGGCCGGCTTCTCCTGCACGTGCAGTCGCAGACGCCAGCCTCGACCCGCGACGTGCTCGCGGGCGCGGTGCTGAAGCGGCCGATCGAGAGCGTGCGCGTGCTGGTCGGCGACATCGGCGGCGGCTTTGGCCAGAAGACCAACCTCTATCCGGAGGACGGCATCGTTGCCTATGCCGCGACCAAGCTGAACAAAAAGATCCGCTGGCGCGGCGACCGCACCGACGAGTTCGTCGGCGGCACCCATGGCCGCGATCTCACCTCGACCGCCTCTTTCGCGCTCGACGAGAAGGGCAAGGTGCTCGCCTATCGCGTCAAGTCGATCGGCTGCACCGGCGCCTACTCCTCAGGAGCCGCCAACATCATCCCGCTGGTGCTTGGGCCTTTCGTGCAGACTGGCGTCTATGATCTGCCGCTGGTGCATTTCGAGATCAAGACGGTGATGACACACACCGCACCGGTCGGCGCCTATCGCGGAGCGGGCCGGCCGGAGGCGGTATTCATCGTCGAGCGTCTGTTCGACGCTGCGGCGCGAAAAATCGGCATGGATCCCCGCGCGATCCGCAAAGCGAACTACATCAAGCCGGCGCAGCTTCCCTACACCAACGCTGCGGGCCAGGTCTACGATTCCGGCGCCTTTGCACACATGCTCGACCGTGCTGCTAAGCTTGCCGATTGGGATGGCTTTGCCGCGCGCAAGCGCGCCGCGAAGAAGAAGGGCCTGCTCTATGGCCGGGGGCTGACCTCCTACATCGAATGGACCGGTGGGCGCGCGCACACCGAGAAGGTCAGCCTGCACGCGACCTCGCAGGGCCGCGTCATCCTGCATTCCGGCACCATGGCGATGGGGCAGGGATTGCAGACCACCTACACCCAGATGATCTCCGACACGCTCGGCATTCCCCTCGACAAGATCGACGTGGTGCAGGGCGATACCGATCTTGCGACCGGCTTCGGCAGCGTTGGCTCGCGCTCGCTGTTTGTCGGCGGCACGGCGGTGGCGGTCTCCTCGAGCGACCTGATCCAAAAGGCGCGCGAGAAGGCGTCGAACGTACTGGAGACCTCGGTCGAGGACATCGAGTATCAGGGCGGCATGCTCACCGTTGTCGGCACCGACCGCCGCATCAGCCTGTTCGAGATCGCGGAGAAGGAGAGCGGCGCGAAGCTCAGCGTCGATTCCGAAGGCGAGGTCGACGGTCCGAGTTGGCCGAACGGCACGCATGTCTGCGAGGTCGAGATCGATCCGGAAACCGGCGTGTCCCGCGTCGTGCGTTACACCACGGTCGACGACGTCGGCGTCGCGGTGAACCCGATGCTGGTCACCGGCCAGATCCATGGCGGTGTCGCGCAAGGCATAGGCCAGGCGCTCTATGAGGGCGTGGCCTATGATGCCGAAGGCCAGCTCCTGACCGCAAGCTACCAGGACTATTGCATCCCGCGCGCCGACGACGTGCCGCCGATCGAGGTGACGCTCGACGACTCCGCGCCCTGCCGCACCAACCCGCTCGGCGCCAAGGGCTGCGGCGAATCCGGCGCCATCGGCGGCCCGCCCTGCGTCACCAACGGCGTGATGGATGCGCTCGCCGAGCTCGGTATCACCCAGCTCAACACGCCGTTGACCCCGCAAAAGATCTGGCAGGCGATCCGGGACGCGAAGGCGGGAGCGTAGGCGCAACGTCACATTTTACCTCGGCTGTCGCCACAGCCCCAACTCCTCCCGGGGCGCGCGAAGCGCGAGCCCGGGACCCCCGCTGGAGCGCTCGCGCTCGTCGCGCGAATATGTGGCACCAGCAGTAGCCCGGACGGAGCGAAGCGAAAGCCGGGTCCGTCCGTGATTGCTTTCCCCGGATTGCGCTTTGCTCCATCCGGGCTTCGACACCTCCCGCCGCCAGCTCCATCAGCATGTCCTCCGCGAGCGCAATCTGATATCTAGGCTCTCGATTCCACCGGGAGAAATTTCATGCGCAAGATCCTGACAGTGCTGGCGGCGTTCGCCTGCCTCAGCCTGACCAATTGCGGCTACAACGCGATCCAGGGCCAGGACGAGCAGATCAAGGCCAACTGGTCGGAGGTGGTAAATCAGTATCAGCGCCGCGCCGATCTCGTGCCCAATCTCGTCAATTCGGTGAAGGGCTTTGCCCAGCAGGAGAAGGATGTTCTGCTTGGGGTCACCAATGCGCGCGCCAAGGTCGGCAGCATCCAGGCAACGCCGGAGGTGCTCAACGATCCCGCCGCGTTCCAGAAATTCCAGGCCGCCCAGGGCGAGCTTTCCAGCGCGCTGTCGCGTCTGCTCGTCGTCACCGAGAACTATCCGCAGCTCAAATCGGATGCGCTGTTCAAGGACCTGATGTCCCAGCTCGAGGGCACCGAGAATCGCATCACGGTGGCGCGCAACCGCTACATCAAGGCGGTGCAGGATTACAACGTCACCATCCGCTCCTTCCCGACCAACCTCACTGCGATGATGTTCAGCTACAAGGAGAAGCCGAATTTCAGCGTGGAGAACGAGAAGGAGATCTCGACCGCGCCGAAGGTCGATTTCAACCCGGCGCCTGCGCCGTCGAAATAGCGCGTTGGGCCACCAATGCGCGCCACACCCACCGCCGTCATTCCCCGCGAAAGCGGGGAATCCAGTACGCCGCGAGCTCTCCGCATCCCGCCGGCGTCTCCGGGCTACTGGATCGCCCGGTCAAGCCGGGCGATGACAGCGAGCTTGTTGCGCGCCTGTTCTGCCGTCGCACCGCGCGGTGCCTTCCTGCTTGCGTTGCTGTTCAGTTGGGCCTTCGCGGCCGTAGCCGACGTCGCTGTGCCGCAGCTTACGGGGCGCGTCGTCGACCAAACCGGGACGCTGTCGAGCGGCGATGTCGCAACGTTGACCTCGCGCTTGCGAGACTACGAGAACCGCAAGGGCAGCCAGATCGCCGTCCTGATCGTGCCGACCACGCAGCCGGAGACGATCGAGCAGTACTCGATCCGCGTCGCAGACGCCTGGAAGATCGGCCGCAAGAAGATCGACGACGGCGCAATCCTGCTCGTCGCCAAGAACGACCGCCACCTGCGCATCGAGGTTGGCTATGGGCTCGAAGGCGCGCTCACCGACGTGACCTCGCGACGGATCATTGACGAGGTCATCACGCCAAAATTCAGAAGCGGCGACTTCGCCGGTGGCATCTCCGATGGCGTCGATCGCATGATGCGCGTGATCGACGGTGAGCCGTTGCCGGCGCCTCAGCGCAGCACGAGCTTTGCCAGCGACTTGAACGATCTCGGGCCCGTCGCTCCCTTCGCCCTGTTTGCCTCACTGTTCGTCGGCGGCATCCTGCGCACGATCTTCGGCCGACTGCTTGGCTCGGTTGCGACCGGCGGGGTGCTTGCGGCAGTGGCCTGGTTCATGATCGGCTCGGTGGCCCTCGCGATCGGCGTCGGCGCCATCGCCTTCATCCTGGCGTTCATCGCTGATCTCGCTCCGACGTCCGGTCCGGGGAGACGCTATTCGCGCGGCGGCTCCTGGTCGGGCGGTTCCTCGGGGGGCGGCTGGAGCAGTGGCTCATCGAGCGACAGCGGCAGTTTCAGCGGCGGCGGTGGCAGTTTTGGTGGCGGCGGTGCGTCGGGGAGCTGGTAGGTCATGAGCATCAAGCGCATCACCAAGCATCTCCTGCAGCACCATTGGCGTGCCAAACAGGTGTTCACGCCGCAAGTGCTCGACCGGATCGAGCAGGCGATCAAGACAAGCGAGACCACGCACTCTGGCCAGGTCCGCTTCGTCGTCGAAGGGGCGCTTGACGGCAGGCCGCTGTTCCGCAACCAGCCGGCGCGCGAGCGCGCGCTCGACGTCTTTTCCCATCTGAGGATCTGGGACACCGCGCACAACAACGGCGTCCTGATCTACCTCCTGCTCGCCGACCGCGACGTCGAGATCGTCGCCGACCGCGGCATCGATGCAAAGGTCGGCGCTGCGGGTTGGGAAAACATCTGCCGCGACATGGAGGCTGACTTCAGCAACGGCCGTTTCGAGCATGGCGTGATCAAGGGCATCGAAGCGGTGTCGCGTGAACTGGCCAAGCATTTCCCGCCGCAAGGCCCGCATCCCAACGAGCTGCCGGACGAGCCGGTGGTGATGTGATGGAGTTGGACGAGCGCGGCGGGCTCTCTCCAACGTCGTCGTGGCGAAAGCCAGGTCCGCAAGGTGCTTTGCCATCGCAAACGGACGTCCTTGGCGCCTGACGGGACAGTTAAGGCCACGTTAACCGGGGAATTCTGCCAGGCAAACATCACCTTGGCCGGGTATCGAGGGTTGGTCCGTTCGTCCCGAACGCAATTTTGCGCTTGGCCTGCCACGCCGGTTCCATGATCCCGGCCCAATTCGGCCCCGGATGAGTTCCTAAAATTTCGGTAAGCGGGTCCGAGGGTAAGGATTTCGCAAGCAATGAAAGTTACCAAAAGGTCAACCTTGACTGGAGTATTTGAGCCGTGAGCGAAGCAATGCCCGAACCGGCTGCTGAACTGCAGCCCGCCGAGGTTTCGTCGGAGGCTGGCCTTTCGTCGGAGGCCGGCTTGGAGACGCGCGCCGAGGCCCCGTCAATTGCGCCCGACCATGAGGCGCCCAAGCCGGATGCCCCGATGCCGGATGCCCCCAAGGCCGAGGCGCCGAAGGTTGAACCACCCAGGCTGGTGGTGCCCAAGCTCGACGCGTCCAATCCGGAGGAGCCCAAGCCGGAAGAATCCAAGCCGGACGCAGAGCCCAAGCTCCAAGAATCCAAACTCCACGAATCCAAGGCTGAGCTGAAGCCCGGCAAGCTGATTGTCATGGCGCCCTCAGACCACGCCTGGGATCGCGCGCAGTCGGAGGTCAAGCCGGAGGCGAGGGACACGGGCGACAAGCGCCGGTTCTCGGCGATGGCCGCCGTCGTCGCGCTTGCGGCCCTTGTCGGCGCGATCAGCGGCGCGCTCGCGACCGCCGGCGTCATGCACTTTGCGCCTAATCAGACGCAAGCAGCGGCACCGGTTGCCGACACCAGCGCGCTGGAAGCCTCCGTCGCGCGGATCGATGCCGATGTCGTCGCGCTGAAGGCCGGCCTTGATCACACCTCGAAGTCCGCGACCGGCCAGTTCAACAAGACCAGCGATCGCCTCGACAAGCTCGAGAAAGCGCAGGCCGAACCTGCTGCCAGGCTCGCAAAACTGTCCGAGGCCGTAGACAAGCTGCGCTCGGCACAGGCTCCCGCGCCCGCGCAGACGACTGCTGCGAAGGAGATCACGGGCTCGATCGCCCCGGCTCAGGTCGCCGCCGCGACGCCCGCACCAGTGCCGGCCACGCCGCCACAAACCCTCTCGGCACAGGCCGCCGCGCTGGCCGCAGCGCCGCCGAAGCCCGAGGTCGGCCGGCTGCCGACGGTCGAGGGTTGGCACCTGCGCGACGTTGCCAATGGCGGCGCGCTGATCGAGGGCCGCTCGGGCCTCTATGAGGTCTATGCCGGCGACCCCGTGCCGGGTCTCGGCCGGATCGATGCGATCCGCCGCCAGGATGGCCGCTGGGTCGTCGTCACCAGCAAAGGTCTGATCGTCGCGCGCTAAGCCGAGTGCTTCCGAACTCGAGGAAAGGCGCTTCACCGCGATGTGAAGCGCCTTTTTGCTTGAATAGGCCGAGCGCGGCGGTGTTAGTGGAGACATGAGCCATCGCGTTTTGCGCATTCTCGTTGCCCTCGTCGCGCTGTGCGGCGGCGCGCTGCCGCTGCCTGCCGCGGAGAACGCAGGCCTCGAGCGCGGCACCGCGATCACCGATCCGCAGCAACTCGGCATGCTCGATCAGCACGATGTGCTGACGATCTCACGGCTGTTGTGGCCGGAGCGGAACGCGAATTTCCCGCTCACGTCAGACATGCTGTTCTCATCGTTGCCGCAGCTTGCACAGATACGCCCCGCCATCGACGCCGAGTTCGAGCGTTACATCGCACGGCACAAGGCGAAGGCGCCTGACGAGACCATCGGCGTCGGCGACGACTTCGACGTTCAACTGTTCGACCGCTCCAATCTCAACTCCCGCGATACGCGCTTCGTGCTGGCGGGCATCGTCAACCGGATGGACCGCGCCTATGTCTCGGAGGGTTCCTGCGGCGAAATCCGGCTGATCTACCGGCTGGCGCGCTTCGAACCAAAGCAGGAGGGCGACAAGGCGGCTACGCGCCTGCCGATGACGCTCAACTTCATCCTCAAGGCCAGGCATGACGGGCAGGTTGGCCCCAACGGCAAGCCCACGACCTGCTCGGATATCGCCCGCCGATGGCTCGCCAACGACAAGCCGCTGGATCTCGTCGAGCAACGTTCGTTTCCGGACGATGCAATGCTCGACCGCATCGAGACCAACACCCAGATTGCATTCATGCCGAAATCGGCGCGCCACGAATTCCGAACCGACTATCTCCTGAAGGTTTTCAAGTATAATGCGGACACCAAGGTCTTCGAGGAGTCTACGCTGGAGAACCAGATCGACCGCGATCGTATCCTCAGCGATGACGCGCTCAGGCATGATTTCAGGGACTGGCTGCTTGCCCCCGAGCATTTTAGCGAGTTCGATCGCGGCACGGTGCTGATCCCGGAAAAATTCCTTGCCAGAGCCGCGATCGCGCCGACGCCGGCGGGGCTCGATGCATCGGCGCTGCAGCCGGAATTCGGCCTGATGCAGGGCGAGGGCAAAGCCGATGGCGTTGTCACCGACAGCGACGTGGTCGGCGTGCTGAAGGCTGCCGCCGAGCGCGGTATCGGCTTGCAGAATATCCGCTCGGTTGCGGGCTTCCAGCGCCGGCTCAACGACATCACCTGCGCCGGCTGCCACCAGACCCGCGGCATCGGCGGCTTCCATTTCCCGGGCGTCGACTGGCTCGCGGACAAGCCGTCCACAATCGTGCCGGCCTCGCCTCATTTCTTCGGCGACCAGGTTCGCCGCCGCGATATCCTGACCGCATTCGCCGAGGGGCGGCGCCCCGACTTCTCGCGCGGCTTCGCCAGCCGGCCGCAGCTTCGCGGCAGGGCCGAGCTTACGGGAACCGAATATCAGGACGGTTGGGGCGCCCATTGTTATTTGCAACCGTCGGGATCGGCCGGCGCCGACAAGAGTTTTACGTCATGGACCTGTGGTAAAGGTCTGGCCTGTCAGGCCGCTGCGACTTCGACCCGCATCGGCATGTGCTTTGTGAAGACGCGTTAATCGAAGCGACATTTGGATGACCGATGACGGACAGCAGCGAAGCCAACAAGCAGCGCAATCGCGAAATCGCGCGTAACGAGGAAGCCAAGCAGATCACTGGCAGCATCCGGGTCAGCACCTGGGCTGTTGCGGTCGCCATCGTGATCGGCGCGGTGGTGTTCGCACTCATCTGGATCGCGGCGCGGTCGTAGTTCCTCTCAGTCAGGACGCGTAATGCGTCAGCCGTTTCCCGGGCAGCAGATCATATGCCGATTGCCAAGCGGGCAGTGCGGCCATGCGGCCGAGCCAGGCGTGGATGGCCGGATGGCTTTCTCCGAAATCGTAGCCGTGCTCGTTGCTCGGATAATGCAGATAGGCCATCATTGAAATGTCGGCGACCGTCGGTTTCTCGCCGATCGCGAACGCGCTGCGGGCGAGATGCTGATCGAGAATGCCGAGGAAGTCGTCGAGCCGCCGGCGGAAATGTTTCAGCACCTGCGGGTCGCCATTCGGCGTGAATGTCCGCATGAAGCGATAGGTTGCCATGTAGCCGGTGAGCTTGTGGTTGTCCCAGAACAGCCAGCGCAGCAGCTCGAATTTCTCCTCGGCCGTTGCACCGCCGAAGCGGTCATATTGCTCGGATAGTTTCAGCAGGATCGGCGCAGTCTGCGTCATCTTCACGCCGTCGATCTCCAGCACTGGAATCTCGCCCATCTCGTTGACCGTTTGTCGCCACTCCTGAGTGCGTGTGACGCCGCCGGCAAAGTCGGTCCAAACGGACTCGAAGGTCTCACCGCACAGTGTGAGCATCAGCGCCAGCTTGTAGCTGTTGCCGGATTCGGGGAAGTAGTGCAGGCGATAGCTGGGCATGGGACCTCACTGCAACGCAGGTTCGCTTGGTTGTCGTTATACCGAGATCGTCCCGCGTCGTCATTGCGAGCGAAGCGAAGCAATCCAGCAATGCATCCACGGAAGCGAACTACCCAGCCAACATCGTCCCGGTTTCGCCGGGACGACAGCGGTGAACGTTGCGCTGGCGTGTCGCCCCTTACGCAACCGCCCCCGACGCGCGCAGCGTCTTGATCGTTGCCTCGTCGTATCCTGCCTGGCGCAAGATCGCGTCGCTGTGCTCGCCGACTTCAGGCGGCTTGCGCGGCTGGACCTTTCTCGTACCGTCGATCCAGATCGGGCTGTTGATCGTCAACATGGTGTCGTTCTCGAAGGGCACCAGCACCTCGTTGTCGATCATCTGCTGGTCACTGGGGATGTCATCGAGAATCCCGACCACACCGAACACCAGCCCGTTGCCGTCGAGGATCTTACGCCATTCGGCGAGATCCTTGGTGGCGAATACCTCGTCGAAAATCCTGATCAGCTCCACCGAGCGCGCATGGCGATCCGGCTTGGTGGCAAAGCGTGGGTCGGCGATCAGATCCTCCCGTCCCATGCAGCGGGCGAGCGTCGGCCACTGCCGATCCTCGCTCAGCAGCGAGAGGATGATCCAGCGGCCATCCTTGCACTGGTAGTGATTGGTCACCGCGTTCAGCGCGCGCTCGCGCGGCCGCCGCTCACCGAACCTGGCGCCGCAGAGTTTTGCCTGCGCCAGAACGCTCGCGGCCCACACGCCGTTCGCCATCAGATTGGAGGCGACATGCGCGCCCTTGCCGGTCTTCTCACGCTGGTAGAGCGCGGTGACGATCGCGCTATAGAGCGCCATGGCGCAGGGGTGGTCGCCCATGCCGGCGACCGAGCGGGCCGGCGTGGTATGAATGTCGGCGCGTACGAGGTCCATCAGCCCAGAGCGCGCCCAATAAGCGTTGCTGTCGAAGCCGGGCTTGTTGGCCTCTTCGCCCTTCTCGCCGTAACCGGTGAAGGAGGCGTAGATCAGCCGCTCGTTCAGGTGCGCGAGATGGTCAAAGGTGATGCCGAGCCTTGAGCGCACCTGCGGCGGCATGTTGGTGATGAAGACGTCGCTCTCGGCGACCAGCTTGTAGAGCACGGCCTGCGCGTCCGGCTTGGTGAGGTCGAGCGCGAGGCTCTTCTTGTTGCGCGCCTCCAGGAGCCAGGCGAAATTGTGCTCGCTTGCGGGATAGCCTGGCAGGTTCGGCAGATTACGGTAAGGATCGCCCATGCCGGGCGGCTCGATCTTGATGACGTCGGCGCCGAAATCCGACAGCACGGTCGCGGCAGCGGGCGCCGCGATGAAGCTCGCGCAATCCAAAACCTTCAGGCCGTCGAAAATGCCCTTCTGCATCGTGCCGCCGCTCCCGCTCTTCTTATTTCCCGCACGCTGGAATTCGTGCGTTCTAACCATTCAATCATTTGACTGATGTTTTTGCGGGATGCAACGGCATGCGGGTCATCGTAGAGCTGCGCTGGCCGCAGCTGTTAGTTCCGTCATCCTGAGGTGCAGGCGCGTAGCGGAGGCCTCGAAGGATTAACGGCCGGGCTGCAGCCGGGCCGTCGCCCTTCGAGGGCCACTTCGCGGCCGCCTCAGGGTGACGGTGACAGAGCTAGCTCGGAGCTACTCCTCGCCCGCGAGCAGGGCAGCGTTGCCGCCGGCAGCGGCGGTGTTGATGGTGACGGTCTGTTCGGTGGCGAAGCGCGCCAGATAATGCGGGCCGCCGGCCTTGGGGCCGGTTCCGGAAAGGCCGTTGCCGCCGAACGGCTGCACGCCGACCACGGCGCCGATCATGTTGCGGTTGACGTAGACATTGCCGACCGACAGCCGTTCGACGATAACATCGACTGTGTCGTCGATGCGCGAGTGGACGCCAAGCGTGAGCCCATAGCCGGTGCGCTCGATCGCAGCCAGCACGCGCTCGAGGTTTTCAGCGCGGTAGCGCACGACATGCAGGACAGGGCCAAACACCTCCTCGGTAAGCGGCCCGCTATCAGCGAGCTCGAAAATATGCGGCGCCACGAAGCAGCCCTCGGGCACGCTGCCTGCAAAATGCAGCCGCGCCTCGGTCTTCATTCGGGCAATGTGTGCGTCGAGCCGCTGCTTGGCATCGCGGTCGATGACCGGTCCGATATGGGTCGCAACGTCACTGGGGTTGCCGATCTTCAACTCGCGCGCGGCGCCAGCGATCATCTCGATCATGCGGTCAGCGACGTCCTCCTGCACGAACAGGAGCCGCAGTGCCGAGCAGCGCTGGCCGGCAGAACGAAATGCTGAGGTGACGACGTCGTCGGCGACCTGTTCGGGAAGGGCGGTCGCATCTGCGATCATGGCATTGATGCCGCCGGTCTCCGCGATCAGCGGCACGATGGGACCATCCTTGGCGGCGAGCGTCCGGTTGATGGATCTTGCGACCTCGGTCGAGCCGGTGAACACGACGCCGGCGATATCGGGATGCGCGGTCAGCGCGGCGCCGATCCGGCCATCGCCAGTGACGAGCTGCAGCGCATGTGCGGGAACGCCGGCCTCGTGCAGCAGCCGCACGGCGTCGCGCGCAATCCGTGGCGTCTGCTCGGCGGGCTTTGCCACCACGCTGTTGCCGGCCATCAGCGCCGCCGTCACCTGGCCGAGAAAGATCGCGAGTGGAAAATTCCACGGCGAGATCGCGACGAACACGCCGCGGCCACGCAGGGCCAGCACATTGCTCTCGCCCGTGGGGCCTGGCATCGCCTCGCCGGCGCTGAATAGCTTTCGGCCCTGCGCGGCGTAGTAGCGGCAGAAGTCGGCGGCTTCGCGCAGCTCTGAGAGCGCGTCATCGAGTGTCTTGCCGCCCTCGCGCTGGAGCAGCGCGATGAAGTAGGGTACCCGCTGCTCCAGGAGATGCGCGGCCTGCTCCAGCGCTGCTGCGCGGGTGCCAGCGGACGTCCGGCTCCAGGCCGCAAACCCCGTGCGCGCTGCTGCGAGAGCTGCGTTGGCCTGCTCGGACGTGGAGTCGGCGATAGGCTTGAGATCGGTTGGCTCGGCCGCGATGTCGGCCAGCAGGCGATCGAGTGCGGCCCGCTCGCCGAACTCGACGCCGCGTGAATTGCGCCGCTCCGGCGCGAACAGCTCGCGCGGCAGCGGGATCTTCGGGTGATGGGCTGCTTGCGGCTTGGCGATGATGTCAGCGGGGCGTTGCAACAGGGCGGTCATCGCCACGCGGTAGTCGGCGGCCAGCGCCACGAAGGACGAGTTGGCGCCGTTCTCCAGCAGCCGGCGCACGAGATAAGCGAGCAGGTCGCGATGGCTGCCGACTGGCGCATAGGTGCGGCAGGCGAGTTTTGGGTAATCCCGTGCGAGCTGCTCGTAGAGCGCCTCGCTCATGCCGTGCAGGCGCTGGAACTCGTATTCCCCGCTATCGCCGGCAAGCTCCAGCACGGTCGCAACGGTCAACGCGTTGTGGGTCGCAAATTGCGGGAAGATGCGCGGCCGCAATGCGAGCAGCTTCGAGGCGCAGGCGACGTAGTTGAGGTCCGTCATCGCCTTGCGGGTGAAGACCGGATAGCCGTCGAGCCCGCGCTCCTGCGCGCGCTTGATCTCGGTATCCCAATAGGCGCCCTTGACCAGCCGCACCATGAGCTTGCGATGATGCGCGCGGGCGAGGCCATCGACATAGTCGATCACGGTGGACGCGCGCTTCTGATAGGCCTGGATGGCGAGGCCAAAGCCGTCCCAGCCGGCGAGCGAGGGATCGGCCAGCGTCGCCGCGATCACGTCGAGCGAGAGCTCCAGCCGGTCGGCTTCCTCGGCATCGACGGTGAAGTTGAGGTCATGGGCCTTGGCGCGCCGGGCCAGATCCAGGAGCTGCGGGACCAGCTCCGCCATCACCCGATCGTGGCTGATCGCCTCGAAGCGCGGATGCAGCGCCGAGAGTTTGACGGAAATGCCGGGACGGTCAGGCAGAGGACGTTCGCCCGCTGCCTTGCCGATGGTCTCGATAGCACTCGCATAGGCGTCGAAATAGCGCTTGGCGTCAGAGGCGGTGCGCGCGCCTTCGCCGAGCATGTCGAAGGAGTAGCGCGGCTGCTCGCCGGAGCGGGGCCGGGCACGCTCCAGCGCCTGCTCGATGGTCTCGCCCAGCACGAAATGGTTGCCCATCAGCCGCATCGCCTGCCGGGTCGCTGCGCGCACGGCGGGAGCGCCCAGCCGCTTCACGAGCCGGCCGATGGTGCCGTCCGGCGTCTCGCCCGGCTGGATCACCCGCGCCGAGAGGCCGAGCGCCCAAGCCGAGGCGTTGACCAGGAACGCGCTGGATTTCGTTTCGTGGTGGACGAAATCGCCCTCGCCGAGCTTGTCCTCGATGAATTGGTCGGCGGTGCGGGCGTCCGGCACGCGGAGCAGGGCCTCGGCCAGCACCATCAGCGCCAAGCCCTCCTTGGTCGAGAGCGCGAACTCGCGCAGCATGTCCTCGACCCCGCCGAGCCGGTCGTCACGCTTGCGGACAGCCTCGATCAGCCGCGTGGCGGTGCGGTCGATCCGCGCCTCTTGGGGAGGGGCGAGGTGCGCGTTGCGCAACAGCGGTGCGGCTATCTCGGCATCATCGGGCGCGAAGGGCGCGCTGAAGGGGGAGGAAATGTTCGGCATGGCATGTCCTGTCTGGCCTCCAAGCTAATCCCCACGCTGCCGTAGTTCGATAGACAAGATAGCGATTTTGCCTTAGATAATAAAGCTACTAGGCAAAAATTCCGTGATAAGTATGGATCTCGATAAAATCGACCGGAGAATCCTCTCAATTTTGCAGGAGGATGGGCGTATAGCCAATGTCGAGCTCGCCGAGCGCATCGGCCTGTCGCCGACCTCGATCGGCGAGCGGCTGAAGCGGCTCCAGCGCGAAGGGGTCGTCGAAGGCTATGGCGCCCGGCTCAATCCGCACCGCCTGGGGCTCGGCCTCCTGGTGTTCGTCGAGGTGCTGCTCGACAAGACCACGCCTGACAATTTCGAGCGGTTTGCGCGCGCGGTGAAGCTCGCACCCGAGGTGCTCGAATGTCACATGGTTGCCGGCGGATTCGATTATCTCGTGAAGGCGCGCCTTCCCGACATGGCCGCGTATCGGCGCTTTCTCGGCGAGACCTTGCTGTCGATGCCGGGCGTGCGCGAGACGCGCACCTATGCGGTGATGGAGGAGATCAAGCGCGACGCACCCTTGCCTGTCGGCTGAATCCTGCTGTCGCGATTGTCATCGAGGTTGTGTCGATCAGGGGTCTCTAGGCGCAAAAAAAGCCTACCCTCGCGCAATCGCAACGCCTGTCGTCGAATGCACTTGACCGTCTTCTAAAATTTTTTTGGCCCGTGCTCCCGGATGCGATCCGGGAGGCGGCGAAATGCCGGAGGGCTTATACTTTGAGGTTTTCTGCGGACGTCTTGCCCCGGTTTGCGATCTCTTCATATTCCACCGTCTGACCTTCGTTCAGGGTGGACAGACCGGCTTTCTGCACTGCCGAGATATGCACGAACACATCCTTGCCTCCCGACGCAGGCTGGATGAACCCATAACCCTTTGTCGGGTTGAACCACTTGACCGTACCTTTGGGCATCACGTCTTCTCCGCGGGACTTTCCTCCACAAGCACGAGCCGCCAGTCCCCGCAAACCGGCCGGCTCGGTCGAAGCAGGATACACCGGAATCTTACGGGCTTGGTAGCTCAAACCATGCCGGTATTCTGCGGAAATTCGCTCAACTTCGCGGCGTTTTTGCCGATTTTGCCCGTTTCGCGGTCATTTGGCTGGCCGGCGGCCGGCGGCCCGTCAATAGGTCGCGGCGAGATAGTCGACGATCTTGCCGACATCGGTATCGTCGATTGGCGCGCCATAGACCTTGATCATCTTGGTTACTTCGGCCTGCCAGAAGCCCTTCTTGTCCTCCATTGGTGGCTGGGTGTTGACGTAATCGGCCGAGTGACAGGCCGTGCAGTTGTTCTTGACCACGTCGAGATTGGGCCCGGGCTTGAAGGCGGCGACCTCGTCCGGATTCTGGTAGCCGATGGGGGCGGCGGTGACAGCGCCAATGCCGGCCGCGAGAGTGAGCGTGAGGAGAACGGTGCGGTTCATCGTTATTCTCCTTCAGGCGACCGTGGCGCGGACGGTTTCGACGACGTTGCGCAAATAGCCGGCCGGGTTCCAGCGCGGCGTGTCCGGCTGGGTTTCGCCGCCATTGCTGGTCGCGCGCACCTTCAGCTCGACCGGGCCGGCCGCGAGCTTCACCGGCAGCTTCCATTCGCGGAAGGAGTATTTGCCGAGATCCTTGCCGAGCTTGGCCTGCGTCCAGGTCTTCCCGCCGTCGATCGAGACCGACACCTCCTTGATGCCCTTGCCGCCGTCGAAGGCGATGCCGCGCAGTGTCGTGCGGCCGGCCTTCAGCTTGGCGCCGTCGGCGACGCTGGTGATGAAGGAGCGGATGGTGAACCGGTTGATCGGGATCGTCGCCTTCGGTGCCGTGCCAGGCTCGATCGCATTGTTGGGCGTGTCCGGAATGCGATAGGCCGACTTCATCCAGAAGCCGTCGTAGACATTGTCGATAACGGTGATCTCGTTGAGGTGCTTGACCCAGTAGGTGCCGTAATAGCCGGGCACGATGAGGCGCAAAGGGAAGCCGTTGAGGAACGGCAGGTCCTCGCCGTTCATGCCATAGGCCAGCATCACCTCGCCGTCGGTTGCGTGATCGAGATCGAGCGCCTTGACGAAATCAGGCGTCTTGTCGCTGACCGGGCCGTCCATGCCGCCAAAGGTGACTTGTTTGCCGCCGGCCTGCACGCCGGCCATGTCGAGGAGAGTCTTCAGCGGCACGCCGCGCCAGCGTGCATTGCCCATCGCACCGTTGCCGAGTTGGCCGCCGGCGACGCGCGGATCAGAGAAGCCGCGGCTGTTGCCGGAGCATTGGTTGACGGCGACGATCTCGGTCGCCTTCATCTTGCAGATGTCTCTTAGGGACAGTTTCAGCGGCTTGTCGACCTTGCCCCTGACCTCGAGCGTGAACTTGTCGGGGTCGACATTGTAGGGCAGGTCCGACAGGTGATAGCGGACGAAGAACGCGTTGTTCGGCGTCAGCGGGCCGTCGTTGAAGATCGCGAACGGTGTCTCGAGTTGCGGAGGCCGGCTGGTCAGGCCGATCATCGACCGCTTCTGCGGATATTTTACCAGCGATCGCTCGCCATTGGCGAAGG
Organism: Bradyrhizobium sp. UFLA05-108; assembly: GCF_059803455.1. NCBI lineage: Bacteria > Pseudomonadati > Pseudomonadota > Alphaproteobacteria > Hyphomicrobiales > Nitrobacteraceae > Bradyrhizobium > Bradyrhizobium sp. UFLA05-108. The sequence goes on from NZ_JBANAZ010000084.1 coordinate 17,313, forward strand.
GCAGGGTGACAGTGTCCACTGCCAGCGCCCTGGTCGAGCTCAGTGTGGCCGCCATTGCGGCAAGTCCCGCTCCCTTGAGCAGGTCGCGTCTGTCGATCATCGTCTCCCTCCGGAGCATTTCGGTTGAGTCAACGGTCATCACCGCTGACCTCGCGATCATCTGTCGCATCGGCGGGTGCGAAGTCAATTCGTGCTTTCGCAGCGTCAGCAGGACGCTGCATCGCAGCAGGCCGGTGTTACGCGGCGGCGAGATGGAATCGAGTTGTAGCCGCGGCGACGGTGCACTCCACCTCTCCCGCTTGCGGGAGAGGTCGGCGCGAAGCGCCGGGTGAGGGCTCTCTCCTCTTGGGGATTGTCCCGATGCGGAGATACCCTCTCCCCAACCCTCTCCCGCAAGCGGGAGAGGGAGCTCACTTCCCGTGTGGTTCGGGCCTTACGCTGCGGCGCGCTCGTCGCGGTCGACGAGGCCAGCGAGCTGCCGTGCATCGGCGATGACGCGTACAACCATCGGTTCGTCGCGGCCGCGGATCGCGACCTCCTGCTGCGGCAGCGCGTCCTCGGCAAGACCCGCGGTTTGGCGGACCTCATCGGAGGCGATGGCCTCGCAGGCGAGCGTCTTGGTCATGTCCTGCAGGCGCGCCGCGACATTGACGGCGTCACCGAGCGCGGTGAACACGATGTGATCGCGATAGCCGATGTCGCCGATGATCACCTCGCCGCCATGAATGCCGATGCCGAAGCGGATCGGCTGGCGCAGGTCATGGCTCAGGAGCTCATTGAGCTCGTCGACGTGGCTGGCGATGCTGCCAGCCGCGCGCAGCGCCTGGCGGCAGGCGGTTTGCGGATTGGCCGACAGGCCAAACAGCGCGAGCATGCCGTCGCCGACGAACTGGTTGGGCTGGCCGCCATTCTCGATCACGGCCTGCGAAACCGCTCCTAGGAAGCGGTTGACGATGAAGACCGTGTCGAACGGCAGCCGCTTCTCGGCGAGCTGGGTCGAGCCTCGCATGTCTACGAACAGGCTGACGAGATAGCGCTCCTGGCCAATCCGCGCGGGCCCTGAACCTTCCGTGCTTGCCGTGGTGTGCGGCGTGAACAATTGGAAGAAGGAGAGATCGCAGGTGGGCCGCAGCTGGCAGGCGAGGCGAATGGATGGATCGGTGGTGCCGACACGCGCAAGCACGAAGGCCTCGCGCTGCGACGGCTCGGGGAGGATGCCATGATCGCCGATCACGCGGATGCGGCAGGTCGAGCAGCGCGCGCGGCCGCCGCAGACGCTGGCATGCGGCACGTTGTGGCGCAGGCTCGCCTCCAGCACGGACAGGCCCTTTGGCACGCGCACCGTCTTGCCGTTGCCGTAGGAGAGCGCGATCATGCCACCACGGCGCTCGCGCAAGCCCCGCACGCCGCGCGCGAGCAGCACGATGCCGAGCAGGCCGAGATAGCTTATGGTCAGCCCGCCGGTGATGCGATCAAGCGTGCTGGCCTGCGCGACGGTGCCGACCTGGCGCTGGGTCAGATTGGCCGCGCGCCAGTCCGCATCGTCGCCGTCGGCGGTGACGCTGCGTCCGCCCTGGTAGATGCCGAGCATCGCCAGCGTCGGGATCAGCACGGCCGCCGAGAGCAGCCAGGGCGCGGCGCGCTGAAAGAACGGCTTCATACGCAGCCAGAAATAGAGCCCGATGCAGCCATGGATCCAGGCGACGATGAGCAGGATCGTCATCTGCCATAGCCGGGCGGAGGAGGCGACGAAGAACAGGTAGAGCTCCTGCGGATAGAGCTTCTCGTGACCGTAGACGGTGTGGCCAAGCCGCACGCCGATCAGATGCGCCATCACCAGCGCCGGGATGCTGAGGCCCAGCACGAGCTGGAGCGGCTCGACGGTCTTCCAGCGGAACTGCCGGCGCTGATAGAGCGCGAAGACGCCGAGCCCGGCATGCACCAGTGCCGCGGTGTAGAACAGGATCGCGACCGGCAGGAACTGCCAGAACAGGACGTGGTAGTAGACGCCCGCCTGCATGGCCTCGACCGAGATATTGCCGAGCGCATGATTGAGGAAGTGGCTGACCACATAGGAAAACAGGATGACGCCGCAGACGAGCCGCACCTGGCGAACGCCGGTGCCGCGGAACTGTTCGGAAAATCGTGCGAGAGTGGTTGCCATGATTCGGTTTGTATCAGCTCGTCATCTAGATCAGCTATCGTGAAGTTTAATTCCAGCCGAAAACAGCGTGCCCGATCACTTGCGCGGCATGGGCCCGCAGACGCGGAATTGCAGGGTGGGCAAAGGCGCTCTTGCGCCGTGCCCACCGCTCCCGGGCACGGTGCTTGATGGTGGGCGCATTCGCTTTGCCTACCCTACAACTCGGGGCATGACACGGACATACGCGGCAACACCCCCGCATTGACTCCCCCTCCCAAGTCGGGGAAAAGCGCGCCCGTGACGATCGCCCCCGACATGACAGCCAAGCCCGACGACGCCGCGCGCCGGCACCTCATCATTGCCGCGTTGGTGGTCGCGGCGATGACGGCCTTGCGTATCGTTTACGCCTCGATGCTCGAGCTGCGCACCGACGAGGCTTACTACTGGACCTGGTCGAAGGAGGGCGCGCTCAGCTTTCTCGACCATCCTCCGGGCATTGCCTGGCTGATCCGTTTCGGCACCGCAATCTTCGGCGACACCCAGCTCGGCGTCCGCTTCGGCGGCATCGTGGCGATGCTGGTCATGCAGTGCCTGCTCGCCGATATCGTGCGACGTGTCACCCGCGACGCGCGCGCGATCGTGTTCGCGCTGTTGATGCCGGAGGCGGCGCTCTACTACGGGCTGCTGATGTCCAAGGTCGCGCCCGACGTCGCGATGATCCCCGTCGCGGTGGCGATGTTCTGGTCGCTGGTGCGGCTGACACAGTCCGGCGATGGCCGCTGGTGGCTCGCGGCCGGATTTTTCGCCGGCCTCTCGCTACTATCCAAGTTCACCGCGATCATGTTCCTGCCTGCAGTGGTCGCGTTCGTGCTGGTGCCAGACTGGCGCTGGCGCTGGCTGCGCAGCCCTTATCCCTATCTCGCCGTGCTGATCGCGATCGCCGTGTTCTCGCCGGTCCTGATCTGGAACGCGCAGCACGACTGGGCCTCGTTCCGCTTCCAGGGCGTGCGCGCGACCGCGAATTACGGCGTCTCCTGGCGCACCATCGGCGACTATATCGGCCTGCAATTCGGCCTCGTCGGCTTCGTCATGCTGCCGGTGGTGCTGTCCGGCCTGACGCTGACGGCGTGGCGCGGCTACCGCACGCGCGAGCCGGTCGCGATTCTGCTTTCGACCGCGGTGCTGGTGCCGTTCCTCTACTTCCTCTGGAAATCGCTCACCTTGCGGGTCGGTGACACCTGGCCGATGTTCATGTGGCCGGTCGGGTTCGCCGCCGTGTCCATCAACCTCGTGACGTTGCCGCGCGAGGGCTGGTCCGAGCGGATGACGAGGTCGGCGACCTTCTGGGCCAACGCAGCCATCACGACCGGCATCGCCTTCGTCGTCGCCGTGTTTCTCTACTACATGATCGCGCCCTGGAATTTCCTCGGCAAGATCGATCCGATCGGCGCCGAAGCCGGCTATGACGAGGTCGCGGCCCGCGCCCAGGCGCAACTCGACAAGACCGGCCCGACCTGGATCGCGACGACGGACTATCGCACCTACGCCATGCTGCGCTGGCTGTTCCGCGGCCGCGTGCCGGTCATCGAGCTCAACGAGCGCGGCCGCTTCCAGGATTTCGCTGATCCCGGCATCGACCGGATCCGCGGCCAGGCCGGCCTCTATGTCGGACGCGAGCCCGATAATCATCTGCCGCTGTGGAATTCATTGCCCGTCACGCGCGAGCCGCTCGAACAGGTCGACCGCCGCTGGCGCGGCCTCGTGATGGATACCTACGCACTGGAAAAGCTCACCGGCTGGACGCCTGAGCTCTCTCCACCAAAGGACTCGCCGCTGTTCCAGTGGCGTGTGCTGGCCCTTTTCTCCCTCTCTCCGCTCGCGCGGAAGGGGAGAATAGCTACTCCTCGTCTTCTTTCTTCCGCAGCAGATCGGTTGCAAGATCCGAGAGCTTCGGCTGCGGCAACGCTGCGAACGGCAGCGGGCGTGTGACGTCGATGGCGGCAAGGCCGAGCCGCGCCGTCAATAGTCCGTTGAGCACGCCTTCGCCGAGCCGCTGCGACAGCTTTGCCGCGATCCCGTGGCCGAGCATCTGCTGCACCAGGCTGTCGCTCGCGGCCATGCCGCCGGTGATGGCGAGATGGGCGATGACGTGGCGAAGCAGCCGGATCATGCCGAGGGCGCCGGGGCGTCCGCCATAGAGCCGCGCCAGTTGGCGGATCAGGCGAAGCGAAGCCACGAACACGAACAGCACGTCGATCAGCGCGCGGGGGCTCACCGCGGTGACGATCGAAACCCGCTGCGCGGCCGATGACACCAGCCGCCGCGCTTCCGCATCCAGCGGCGTCATCAGCTCGCGCTCGGCGAGGCGGATCATGTCGGCGCCGTCGATGATCTCACCAGTGTGGTTTTGCAGCGTCGCGCGGGCGCGTGCGAGCTGCGGGTTTTGATGCGCGATGCGCAGGAGATCCTGCACGATGACGCGGCTCTCGGCGCGGTTGTCGCTGGCGAGTACGCTTGTCGCGCGCTGATGCAGTTTTTCGATGGTCGCGAGCCGGGCAAGTCCAAACGCCTCGCGTCCGATCACGACCGCGAGTGCGAGCGTGGTGACGAAGGCGAGAGCGAGACCGACGATGCCGAGGCTCTCGCTGCGCGCAAACAGGTCCTCGATCAGATGAACGACGCCAAGTCCGACACCGAGCAGCGTCAGCCCGGCAAGGCCTGACCAGAACAGCGTGCCCCAGGGGAAGCCGCGCCGCACCACGACCGGTGTCTCGACCGGTACGGGCAGCGCCAGAGGATCGGGCTCGGGCGTGATCTGGATCGCAGCGCGCGTGAGCCTTCCGGATTCATCGGCTTCAGTCACGACGACGTCGGGGTCATCCAGCCGGAACGTCGCGGGCCGCCGTTGCTGGTGTCGCTCGTTCATTCCAACCTGTCTCCGATCAGGAACTGCAAGGCACGGTCAAGGCGGATGTGAGGCAGCGCCGGCCCCTCAGCCCCTTCGCGCTCGAGCTTTGGCGGACGGAAGCGCAGGAAGCGGAAGTCGCTCGTCTCGGCAGCGGCAGTCGAAAGCCCACGAAAGGACTCGGCGCCGTTGAACAGAGCTTCCGGATCGAGTGGCAGATCGCCCGGAAAGGTCGCGACCTCTGTATCGCCGTCAAAAAACTCGCCGCCGGCGCTTTCGCCGGCAGCGGGCGTGCCGAGGATGGACGGCAATCTGTCGCGGCCGCGTGCGACCTGCGCCTCGCGCGTCGCGCGTACGGCGGCGAGCGCCACCACGTCGATCTCGGCGCCGGTGCTTTCGGCACGCGCGACTGCCCGCGCGACCGCGCGCCGCAACACGGCCTCGAGGCGGTCGTGACTGGAATGATGCAGATGATCGGCCTTGGTCGCCGCAAATAGGATGCGGTCGATGCGCGGGCGGAACAGGCTGGAGATGAAGGTACTGCGTCCGATCCGGAAGCAATCCAGAATGCCGGCCAGCGCCGCTTCGAGGTCATGCAGCGCATCGGGTCCGGAGTTGAACGCCGCAAGTGCATCGGCCAGCACGATCTGGCGGTCGAGCCGGGCAAAGTGGTCGCGAAAGAAGGGGCGCACCACGACGTCCTTGTAAGCCTCGTAGCGGCGCACCATCATCGCCCAGAGTGATCCTTCCGGCGCTTGTCCCTCGGTGGGCACATCGAGCGGCGCAAAGGTCAGTGCCGGCGAGCCCGCGAGACTGCCCGGCATCAGGAAGCGGCCGGGCGGCAACAGGCTCATGGCAAAGCGCTCGTCGCGGCAGGCACGCAAGTATTCGGTGAACAGCCTTGCCGAGGTCAGCGTCGCCTGCTCGTCCTCGGCCGCCTCGGGCTTGAGGCTAGCCAGATGCGCGTGCCAGTCGGCCGCCAGATGCGCCCGCGGGGCCGCGCGCGACAGTGCCAGGCTCTCCGCCGACCATCGCTCGTAGCTCTTTTGCAGCAGCGGCAGGTCGAGCAGCCATTCGCCGGGATAGTCGACGATATCAAGCGTCAGGTTACGGTCCGCGCCGTTCTGGCGCTGGTAGTCGATGACGAGGCGGAGCTCTGAGATGTCGACGGTGGAGTTCGGCCAGCGCCGGTCCTCGGTCAGCGCGCGCAGATGGCTTTCGTAGTCGAAGCGCGGCACGGCATCGTCGGGCTGCGGCGCGAGTTTTGCTCGTGCGATGCGGCCGGAGGCAAAGGCCTCGAACACCGGAAAGCGGCCGCCGCTCGTCAGCCCATGGATCAGCGCGGTGATGAACACGGTTTTACCCGCCCGCGACAGGCCGGTGACGCCGAGCCGGACGGTGGGGTTGAAGAAATGCTCGCCATAGTCGAGAAGCGCCCGGGCCGACAGGCGCGCCTCTTCGACCATATCCTGGAAGCTGAATGCCATGGGGGAGGCGAGGGCTCTCGTGCCGGCGGAATAGGCAAATTGGACTAGTCACAAAAGTGGCAACTGCTTGAGGAAAATCAAGCTTCATACTTCCACCGCGTTTTCGGGTGAACCAGCCTTTGAACGCCTCGCCGACCACGAAAGACCCACATAAAAGTGCCACAGCGTCGCCTTCGGACTGCCATGACCGTTTTCAGATTGAAACAACTTGCGTCCACCTCGGTCCATGCTGCGGCCGATGTCATCGGCTGGGACTATGACCGCGCCGAGCTGATCGCCGACGGCGTCATTCATGCCATCGGCGTGCTGACGGGCATCGTCGCTGCGATCGTTCTGGTGGTGCTGGCGGCGGTCAATGCCAGCACGGTCGACATCGTCGGGGTCTCGATCTACGTCGCCGGCCTGCTCTCGATGCTGGTGCTGTCGGCGACCTATAATCTCTGGCCAGTGTCGCCAGCCAAATGGATCTTGCGACGGTTCGACCACTCCGCGATCTATCTCCTCATCGCCGCGACCTACACGCCGTTCATCCTGGAACTGAAGGACAGCACGTTCGCGCTGGCGCTGCTCGTCGGTGTCTGGTGCGTGGCGATCCTCGGCATCGTGCTCAAGCTTGGCTGGCCCGGCCGGTTCGACCGGGTCGCTGTCGGCATTTACCTCGCCATGGGCTGGAGCGGCCTGATGCTCTACGACGCCGTGGTCAAGGCGTTGCCGACCGTGGCGCTGTGGTTCGTGGTCGCGGGCGGCGCGCTCTATTCCTTCGGGGTGATCTTCCACGCCTGGCGGCGCCTGCGTTTCCAAAACGCGATCTGGCACGGCTTTGTCTTGGCCGGCGCGGCGTGCCATTATACCGCGGTGCTCAATCTCGTCCTGAGCTGAGCGCGAACAGAAGCGGTATAAGCGGCATAAGAGGAGACGTCGCATGCAGGTGGCCGGCAAGATCGTGGTCGTCACCGGCGGCGCCAATGGCATCGGCAAGGCGCTGTGCGAGGTGTTTCATCAGGCAGGCGCGGCCAAGGTCGTGGTCGCGGATATGGAGGCCGCCGGCGCGCGAGCGGTGGCGGCGACCGTGAACGGCGCCGCCTTCAAATGCGACGTGGCCCAGGAAAAGGACATCGCCCACGTCATCGAGGAAACGGAGCGGCAGTTCGGCCCGATCGAGCTGTTCTGCTCCAATGCCGGCATCGGCGGCGGCTTCGATCCCTTGTCAGTGAACGCCGGCGGATCGTCAGATGAGCCCTGGCAGCGGAGCTGGGCGATCCACGTCATGGCCCACGTCTACGCGGCGCGGCACCTTGTCCCGCGCATGAAAGCTCGCGGCGGCGGCTATTTCCTCAACACGATCTCGGCCGCGGGCCTGCTCTCGCAGGTCGGGAGCCCGGCTTATTCGACGACGAAGCATGCCGCGGTCGGCTTTGCCGAAAACCTCGCGATCTCGCACAAGGCGCATAACATCCGCGTCTCGATCCTCTGTCCGCAGGGCGTCGACACCAACATGCTGCGCTCGATCCCAAAAGGCCCGCAAAGTGGCGACGGCGACCTCTCGCCCGAGCAGGTCGCGAAAGACGCGCTCGCCGGCATCGCGCAGGAGACGTTCCTGATCCTGCCCCACGCGCAGGTGCTCGGCTACATGCGCAAGAAGACCGAGAACTACGACCGCTGGATCGGCGGCATGGCGAAGATCCAGGCCAAGATGCGGGAGGAGTTCGGGAAGTAGGGGGTGCGGTCGCCACATTCGCTCTGTCATGCCCCGGCTTGATGTATAGACTGGACCGGGGCATCCAGTACGCCGCAGCCTCTCGATTCAATCACGACTGTCTCGGAGTACTGGATCGCCCGGTCAAGCCGGGCGATGACGGCGGAGTGTGCAGGGCGAGACTCCGTCCCTGGCTAATTCTTCTGCGCATACAGCAGCGGCACTGCGGAATCCACGACGACCTCGACGAGGCTCGCGCCCTCGGCGCTCATCCCCCGCTTCAGCATTTCGACGAGCTCGGCCGACTTCGTCACCCGCACCGCGTCGCAGCCCATCCCTTCGGCGAGCTTGACGAAATCGATGCCGGGCAATTCCAGCCCCGGTACGTTGCGCACCTGCATGACCTGGCTGAAGGAGCGCATCGCGCCGTAGCCGGAATTGTTGATGACGACGACGGTGAGCGGCAACTTGCGCTGCGCGGCGGTCCATAGCGCCTGGATCGAATACATCGCCGAGCCGTCGCCGATCAGGCACACCGTGCGGCTGTTCGGTTTGCCCAAAGCCATGCCGACGGAGGCGGGCAGTGAGTAGCCGAGGCCGCCGCTCGACATCGTGTAAAAACTGTCCTGGCCACGCATCGGCATGAACTTCTGCATCGCCGGCCGGTGCGAGGGCACTTCCTCCACGAGCGAAGTGCCCTCCGGCATCGCCTCGGACAGCGAATGCAGCAGGAACTCGACCGGAAGCGGATCGGCGGCTTGTGGGGCCGGCGGCAGCGTGCGGCCCTTTGGCGTCGCGCGTTTGCTCTCCGGCAGCATGTCGAGCAGCGCGTTCAGCGCCGGCTTCATGGTCGCGACGATGCTGGTGCCGACCGGCGTCACCGCGGCGGCATCCGGATCCTCGGTGATCTGGAAAATGGTCGTGCCCCCGTCGAAGATCGAGGCGTGCCCTTCGACATGGAAGGTGAACACGGGCGCGCCGATCACGACGACGAGATCGTGCGTGCGCAGCGCATCCGAGAGCTGGCCGGGCGAGGCATGCAGGAAGCCCGCGAATTGTGGATGGCGCTCCGGGAAGGAGCAGCGCGCCGAGAACGGGCTGACCCAGACGGTCGCCTTCGCCTTCTCGGCGACGCGCACCACGAGGTCAACAGCGCCGGCGCGGTCGACGCCGGGGCCGACGACGAGGGCAGGATGCTTGCTCGCATTGAGCGCCGCGACCAGGGCCTTCATCGCCTCAGGCTCGGGCCCGAGCTCGCGACTGACCTTGCGCGCCTCGACCGGCGTCGTCGCGTGGGTCCAGTCGTCGATCGGGATCGAGACGAAGGTCGGACCGCAAGGAGGCTGCATCGCGGTGTGATAGGCGCGCGCGATCGCGGCGGGCACATCTTCCGCGCGCGCCGGTTCGACGCTGTATTTCACGTAAGGCCGAGGGAATTCGGACGCTCGCTCGGCGTACAGGAACGCCTGCAACGGCAGGATCGAGCGCGCCTGCTGGCCCGCGGTGATGACGAGCGGCGTCTGGTTGCGATGCGCGGTGTAGATGTTGCCGAGCGCATTGCCGACGCCGGCGGCGGAATGCAGATTGACGAAGCCGGCGTTGCGCGTGGCCTGGGCATAACCATCGGCCATGCCGACGGCGGAAGCTTCCTGAAGCGCCAGCACATAGTCGATGTCGTCGGGCCAGTCGCTCAGGAACGGCAGCTCGGTCGAGCCGGGATTGCCGAACACTTTCTTGATGCCGAAGCCACGGAAGAGGTCGAGCGTCGCCTGCTTGACGGAGACGGATGTGCTGCCGGTTTTTCCGTTCTTTGACATTGTTTCCGTCCCTTCTTAGTCCCTCATCCTGAGGAGCGCGGAACGCGCGTCTCGAAGGATGAAGGCCCGGCTCTCGGCCTCGCCCTCGAGACGCGCGCGAAGGGCGCGCTCCTCGGGGTGAGGGTTTAGGTTCCTACATCGCTGCTGCGCCCGCAATGGAGATGCAGCAGAAGCGTATCACCACGCCGCCGTCCCCTTCATCGTCGGCTGACCCTCGGCGTTCGCCGTCCACAGCTCCAGACCGGCGTCGGTCTCATTTGCGTTCACCGAAAATTCCGTGCCGTCGAACAGCGGCTGCACGCCGCGGTAGCTGAATTTCTTCGGCGCCTTGCCGCGGCGGAGCTTCGCCGCCATCTCGGTAATCAGCGCCGCCTGGAGCGGCCCATGGAAGATCAGGCCCGGATAACCCTCGACCTTGTTGACGTAGTCGCGATCATAGTGGATGCGATGGCCGTTGAAGGTCAACGCAGAGTAGCGGAACAGCAGCACGGCATCGGAGACATGTGTCTCGCGATGCTGCGCCTTCGGCGGCGGAGGCGGCCCCTTTGCGGTTGCGGGTTGGCCGCTCGTCGTCTCGCGGTAGACGATGTCCTGCCGCTCGCGAATGGCGACGCCGCGCGGCGAGGTGATGGTGTGCTCGACCGCGACGAAACACAGCGTTCCGGTCGAGCCGGTCTTCACCACGACGTCGGCAATGCGCGAGATCCGAGTCGATTCATCGCCAACGCGAAGCGCATCGATGAATTCGATCTCGCCACCAGCCCACATCCGTCGCGGCAGCGGCACCGGCGGCAGGAACCCGCCACGGGTGGGGTGACCGTCGGGGCCGAGCATCGACATCGGGGATACCGGCTGCGCCAGGCACCAATGCACGGTGAACGGCGCCGCGTCGCCCTTTTTGGGCTCGCCAATCTCCTGGAACAGCGTCGCGCGCAGGCCCTTGACGAGTTGCGCGGTGACGGTGTCGGTCGCCTCCTGGGTACGGCCGATCCATTGCCGCAAATGATCGATGTCGAGCTTCTCGGTCATGTCATCTCTCTCGCTACTTCTTCTTCTGGCCGGGCCGCTCGCCGATGCCGGGCACGGCGCCGTAGCTGCGCGTCTCGCCGACGATGATCGGCGCTGGCGCGGGATAGCTGACGCGGCCGTTCGGCGTATCCACCTCGATGCGACGCAGATGCGGATGGGTGGTGAGATCAGCCATGGTGTTGACCTCTGCAAAGGCGATGTCGGCATCCGACAGCCGCTTGAGCAGCTCATCGCGTGTCATCCTGCCAAAGCTATCGGCCACGGTCTTGTCGGTGAAGTCGCGGTGGCGCACGCGCTCGACCATATTGGCGACGCGCGGATCGCTCGGCAGCGCGGGCTGGTCCAGCACCTCCGCGCACAGCGTCTTCCATTCGCGCTCGCTCTGGATCGAAATCAGGATGTCCTTGCCGTCCTTGGAGGTGAACACGCCATAGGGCGCGATCGAGGGATGGCGCAGGCCCATTCGCTTGGGCGGATTGCCGGCTTCCGAATTGAGTAGCGGCACGGTCAGCCAGTCCGCCATCACGTCGAACATGGAGATGCGGATGTCGGCGCCCACGCCCGTGCGTCCCCGCGCGATCAGCGCTTCCAGGATCGCGGCATGCGCGGTCGCGCCGGTCGCGACATCGACGATCGAGATGCCGACACGCGAGGCGCCGTCGGGATTGCCGGTGATCGAAGCAAGCCCGCTTTCGGCCTGGATCAGGAGATCATAGGCCTTGCGATGCGCATAGGGTCCCGCGTCGCCGTAGCCGGTGATGGTGCAGGAGATCAGCTTCGGATAGTCGCGCAGCAATCGCTCGCGCGAAAAGCCGAGCTTGTCCATCGAGCCGGGCTTGAGGTTTTGAATAAGCACGTCCGCGCTCGCGATCAGCGTTTCAAGCTCGGCGCGGCCTTCCTTGGTCGACAGATCAACCACCGCCGATTGCTTGCCGCGGTTGAGCCAGACGAAATAGCTGCTCTGGCCCTTGGCTGCCGCGTCATAGCCACGCGCGAAATCGCCTTCGGGACGCTCGATCTTGATCACTTCGGCGCCGGCGTCCGCCAGGCGCGATGAGCAGAAGGGCGCGGCGACCGCCTGCTCGACCGCAATCACCCTGATCCCGTCAAGTGCTCCCATGGCGCGACCTCAGTACGAGCGGGGCATGCCGAGCACGTGCTCGGCGATGAAGGACAACACCAGGTTGGTCGAGATCGGCGCGACCTGGTAGAGCCGCGTCTCGCGGAATTTTCGCTCGACGTCGTACTCCTCGGCGAAGCCGAAGCCGCCATGGGTCTGGATGCAGGCGTTCGCCGCTTCCCAGGACGCATCCGCCGCCAGCATTTTTGCCATGTTGGCCTCCGCGCCGCAGTCGAGCCCGGCCTCGTATTTGCGGGTCGCTTCCTTCACCATCAGCTCCGCCGCGCGCATAGAAGCGTAGGCTTTTGCAATCGGAAACTGGATGCCCTGGTTCTGGCCGATCGGCCGTCCAAACACGGTGCGCTCCTTGGCGTAGTTCGAGGCCTTTGCGATGAACCACTTCGCATCGCCGACGCATTCCGCCGCGATCAGGATGCGCTCGGCATTCATGCCGGAAAGGATATAGCGAAAGCCCTTGCCTTCCTCGCCGATCAGGTTTTTCGCCGGCACCTTCATGTCCGTAAAGAACACTTCGGTGGTGGCGTGGTTCATCATGGTGCGGATCGGGCGGATCTCCAGGCCCTTGCCCCTGGCCTCGCGCATGTCGACGATGAAGACCGAGAGGCCGTCTGTGCGCTTCTTGGCTTTCTCCTTCGGCGTGGTGCGCGCCAGCAAGATCATCAGGTCGGAATGCTCGGCGCGGCTGGTCCAGATTTTCTGGCCGTTGACGACGTAATGATCGCCCTCGCGACGTGCAAAGGTCTTGAGTGAAGACGTGTCGGTGCCGCTGGTCGGCTCGGTGACCCCAAAGGCTTGCAGGCGCAATTCGCCGGTCGCGACCTTCGGCAGATATTTTGCCTTCTGCGCGTCGCTGCCATGCCGGAGCACCGTGCCCATGGTGTACATCTGGGCGTGGCAGCCGCCGCCGTTGCAGCCGGCGCGCTGGATCTCTTCGAGGATCGCTGCCGCCGCCGACAACTTAAGCCCGGCGCCGCCATATTCCTCGGGGATCAGCACCGAGAGATAGCCGGCCTCTGTGAGCGCATCGACAAAAGCCTTTGGATAAGTCATCTCGCGATCGAGCTTGCGCCAGTATTCGCCGGGAAACTGTGCGCAGAGTTTCGCCACCGCGTCGCGGATGTCGGCATAGTCTTCGGTGTGGTGGTCGTCGTGTTTTTGTTGGCTCATGGCGTTTCCAGTCGATCGCGTTGCAGAAGATAACGCCAGCCAAGCGTCCGGCGTTGTGAAAACGACGCCAACCCCCTATGCTCATTTGCTATAGCGTATGGAGTAGCGTTCAAAGCTTGGCAAGCATGGATTTCCGTCAGCTCAGGACCTTCAGTTGCGTGGCCGAACTTGGCAGCCTCTCCAAGGCGTCCGATACGCTGCGGGTCGCCCAGCCGGCGCTGAGCCGCCAGATCAAGCTGCTGGAGCACGAGCTGCGCACGGAGCTGTTCACACGCAACGGCCGCGGCATGGTGCTGACGGAAGCCGGCCGTCTGCTGCTCGCGCGCACCTCCGGCATCGTCCGCCAGATCGACCAGATCCGCGACGACATCCAGTCGGCCCAGGGTCCGCCATCCGGTCATGTGGTGCTCGGCCTGGTTCCCACCGTGAGCTGCGTCTTGTCGGCGCGCTTCGCCCGCCGCTGCGTCGAAACCTATCCGGGCGTCACACTGCGCATCGTCGAGAGCTATAGCGGCCATCTCGTCGAATGGCTGCATCGCGGCGAGATGGATCTTGCGATCCTCTACGGTCGTTCCGCCGATCTGCACCTCACCGTGCAGAGCATCGGTCGCGACAACATCGTCGCGGTGGGCCCGCGCGGCTGCGGGCTCGCCCGCAAGAAGAGCGTCGAGATCGGCTGGCTGCTCAGGCAGCGGCTGGTGCTGCCCAGTCATTCGCACGGGCTCCGCGCGCTGATCGAGCATGCGGCGGCCCAGCGCAAGATCAAGCTCAACGTCCAGCTCGAAGCGGATTCGTTCCGCGTGCTCACGAGCCTCGTCGAGGAGGGCCTCGGCTTCGCCCTGTTGCCGCCCTCGTCGGTATACGGTGAGGTCGCCGACGGTCGGCTGGAAACAGCCGCCGTCTCCAAGCCAATGACGCGCGAGCTCATTGTTGCCTCTCCGATCGATCGGCCGGTGTCGACGGCGACCGTTGCCGTCACCGCGCTCCTGCGCGAGGAAGTGGCCGCCTGCCGCAAGGACGGCGTCTGGGACATCAAATTGAGTTAGATGCGCTCATTTCCTAGAACAGCCGCGCGCCGTCTTGCCTTCGCATCTGGCGCGACCTGTCATGCCGAAATTTTATAGCTGGTGCAGCGGCGCGCCTGCCGCGCGTTAGGGGCGACTCGCTTGTCGCCTCATCCTTCGCTGTCATCGCCCGCGAAGGCGTGCGATCCAGTATTCCAGGGGCGGTGACGAATACGGAGAAGCCGCGGCCTACTGGATCCCCGCTTTCGCGGGGCATGACAGCGAAGATTCAGGTAAGGGCTTGCCATTCCCCGCGCACGCTACCCCGGAATCCTTACCGGCAACGTCTCGTAGCCCTTGATGAAGCTGGAATAGATCCGCCGGGGCTCGCCGACCACCTCGATACGGTCAAAACGCTTCAGCATCTCCTCCCAGACGATCCTGAGCTGAAGCTCCGCGAGCCGCATGCCGACGCAGCGGTGGATGCCGAAGCCGAAGGACAGATGTGTGCGCGGCCGCGGCCGGTCGATGATGAAGTCGTTCGGCTTCTCGAACATCTCCTCGTCGCGATTGCCGGAAACGTACCACATCACGACGCGGTCGCCCTTCTTGATCTCCTTGCCGCCGATCTCGGTATCCCGCAGCGCCGTGCGTCGCATGTGCGCGAGCGGGGTCTGCCAGCGGATCACCTCCGGCACCATTGAATCGATCAGCGCCGGATTGGCGCGGAGCTTGTCGTATTGCTCGGGGTTCTCGTTCAGCGCCAGCACCGAGCCGGTCATGGTGTTGCGGGTGGTATCGTTGCCGCCAACGATGAGCAGGATGATGTTGCCCATGAGGTTGTCGGGGTCCATGTAGCGCGTGGCGTCGTTATGCGCCATCAGCGACAACAGGTCGTTGCGCGGCGCGGAATTGACGCGCTCGTTCCACAGCTTCGACATGTAGGCGTAGCACTCGTCCATTTCCTTCCGCCGCTCTTCGGCGGAGGCGACGATGCCGCTCTTGGGCAGTGCGGTGGAGACGTCCGACCAGCGCGTCAGCTTGCGCCGCTCCTCCCAGGGGAAGTCGAACAGTGTCGCCAACATCTGTGTCGTCAGCTCGATCGAGACGCGCTCGACGAAATTGAAGGTCTCGTTGCGCGGCAGATTGTCCAGCACGGACTGCGAGCGCTGGCGGATCAGCTTGGCGAGTTCGTCCAGATGCGTCGGCGTGAACATCGGCGACACCGTCTTGCGCTGCGCCGAGTGCGTGGGCTGGTCCATCGCGATGAAGCTTGGCCAGTCATAACCGGTCGGCACGTCGCGGATCGAGATGCCGCCGAGCGTCGAGTCGGAGGAGAAGATGCCGTGATTGGTGTCGACATGCATGATGTCGTTGTATTTGACCACCGACCAGTACGGCTCGATCGGCGCGTTGGTGCAGTAATGCACCGGCTCTTGCTCGCGCAGCCGCTCGAACCATGGCCATAAGGTGTCGTCCTGGAACAGCCGCGGCGCGCCCGGATGGTAATCCTTCAATGGCGTCGCATAGGCCTCCTCGCGCGCCCGGCGCATGCGTTCGGCCCTGTCGGTCCTGACCGGAGTTTGGACGTTCATGGCTGGTGGCTCCAGTTCTCGCGAATCACGCCGCAATCCTGACCGGCAGCGTCTCGTAACCCTTCACGAAACTCGAATACACCCGCTTGGGTTCGCCGACCACGTCGATATGATCGAAGCGCTTCAAAATCTCTTCCCAGATGATCTTCAATTGCAGCTCTGCAAGCCTGAGACCCACGCAGCGGTGGATGCCGAAGCCGAAGGAGAGATGCGTGCGCGGCCGGGCGCGGTCAATGATGAATTCGTAGGGTTTTTCGATCGCCTCCTCGTCGCGGTTGCCCGAGACGTACCACATCACGACCTTGTCACCCTTCTTGATTTCTCTCCCGCGGAATTCGAAATCGGCGAGCGCGGTGCGCCGCATATGGGCGAGCGGCGTCTGCCAGCGGATGACTTCGGGCACGAAGCTGTCGAGCAGCGCGGGATTCTCCCGCAGCTTCCGATACTGCTCCGGATGCTGGCTGAGCGCGTAGATCGAGCCGGACATGGTGTTGCGGGTGGTGTCGTTGCCGCCGACGATCAACAGGATCAGGTTGCCCAGAAAGTTCCTCGCGTCCATGTCGCGCGTCGCCGCGCCATGCGCCAGCATCGAGAGCAGGTCGCTCCTGGGCGGCTGCGCGATGCGCTCCTTCCACAGCCGCGAAAAGTAGGTCGCGCATTCCAACAGCTCGGCCTGCCGCTGGTCCTCGGTGGCGACGAGGCCGCCGGAGCCGGGAATGGTGGTCGCGACATCCGACCAGCGCGTCAACTTGCGGCGGTCTTCCCAGGGGAAGTCGAACAGCACCGCGAGCATCTGCGTGGTGAGCTCGATCGAGACGCGGTCGACCCAGTCGAATTCCTCTCCGCGTGGGAGATTGTCCAGGCATTCGGCCGAGCGTTTGCGGATGTTGAGCGCGAGCTCGTCCAGATGCGTCGGCGTGAACATCGGCGCCACGGTCTTGCGCTGGGCCGCATGACGCGGCGGGTCCATGGCAATGAAACTCTCGCGGCGCAAATCGGGATCGATGTCGCGGATGGTGATGCCACCGAGGGAAGCTGCCGAGGAGAACACCGAATGGTTGGTCTCGATCTCCATGATGTCGTTGTACCTCGTCACCGACCAGTACGGGCCAAACATCGAGTCCCTGCAATAGTGCACGGGATCTTCGCGGCGCAGGCGATCGAAATAGGGCCAGAACGCATCGGTCCTGAACAGTTCGGGATGGCCGGGATCGAGCTGCTCCAGCGGCAGCGATGCGGCGCGCTCATGCAGGCTCTCGCGCGTGACTGTGCTCTCGATGGTCCCATGCATGACCGGCTCTCCCTTGCAGCCGCGCGCGTTCTTGTTTGAATTCTGCGCTGCGGTATTTGTCCCTGCAATTACAACCCGTTGCGTGCGTCGGGGCAAGGGTGAGTTTTGCCACATCCGGATTTGTGAGCGCGCCTACTGCTGGAGGCTATGGGTCCTGGCCTTCGCCAGGACGACGTTGGGGCTAGTACCCGGCCTCGCGGTTGGAGCTATCGCATAGCGTGTGCGACACTCCCGACACAATTCCGTCGCCGTTCGCTGATCAGCTCCGCCGCGGAAATGACAGGGGGCTTCCGTGGGACTCAAGACGTCGATCGCTTGTGCCTTGATCCTGTGTGGTCTCGTCGCTCCTGCAAGCGCTGCAGGCATCCAGCTTCTCGAATCAGATCCGGCGCTGCAGGGCGGCATCTGGTACCCCTGCGCGAGCGAGCCCAAAGTCTTGG
Organism: Bradyrhizobium sp. UFLA05-108; assembly: GCF_059803455.1. Lineage (NCBI taxonomy): Bacteria > Pseudomonadati > Pseudomonadota > Alphaproteobacteria > Hyphomicrobiales > Nitrobacteraceae > Bradyrhizobium > Bradyrhizobium sp. UFLA05-108. The sequence goes on from NZ_JBANAZ010000084.1 coordinate 35,028, forward strand.
CGCTCGGCAAACTTTCGGTGCCGGCCGAATTCGGCTTGAAGGGCGCGAAGGATTGTCCGATCGCGGGGACCGGGCTGCCGCTGGTCGTGTTCTCCCACGGGCGCGGTGCGTGGTTCGGCGCACATCATGACACGGCGGAGGCGCTGGCCGATGCCGGCTTCGTCGTCGCAGCCATCAATCATCCCGGCGACAACGCCAACGACTCCTCGCAGCGGGACAAGATCTCCGTCTGGGCGGCGCGTCCGGTCGATATGATCCATCTTGTCGATTTCATGCTGCACGACTGGAAGGACAAGGTAGCCATCGATCCCGCACGGGTCGGCTTCTTCGGCTTTTCGCTCGGCGCCTTCACCGGCCTCGTGCTGGTCGGAGGCAACCCGGCCTCGTGCTGGTCGGAGGCAACGTGGACTTCCGCAGGCTGACCATCGTCTGCAAGGAGGATGACAGGACCGAGAATTGCGAGCGCGCGCGCAGCGGCGATGTGCCGCCGAGTCCGCCCCACGATCCGCGCATCAAGGCTGCCCTGCTCGCCGACACCGCATCGAATTGGGCTTTCAACCGTGCAGCTTTGAGCGGCATCCAGATTCCGCTGCAGATTTGGCGCTCGGAGTTCGGCGGCAACGGCGTTGACGCGAAGTTCACCGCGCTTACCGCCAGCCAGCTTCCCGGTTCGCCCGAAATCCACGTCGTGCCCGCCGGCCACTACGCGTTCCTGCTCGGCGGAGCTCGCAGCCGCCGTCCCGCGCATCGGCGGACTTCGACAGGGCCGCCTTCCACCGCGAGTTCAACCCCAGCGTCGTGCGGTTTTTCCGCGAGCATCTCGTCGGCGAGGGCGGAGCGCGGTAGCGCTACTCTTCGTATGGGCCGGTCATAGGGGCCTACAGCATGATCCGGAAAAGTGTGGAGCGGTTTTCCGAAAAGATCATGCTCAAACAACAACCTAAAGCGCGATGACGATTTTCCCCTAATCTCATCGCGCCTTAGTCTTACTGTGTCATAAAATCATCCGCACGGTACGTCTTTGGATGAGAGCAGTACAGCACGGACATCGTCGCAG
>NZ_JBANAZ010000085.1:0-35478 GCF_059803455.1 Bradyrhizobium sp. UFLA05-108
ATCACGGCGTTCGAGGGGTGTCCACACCCTCACCGCCGCTTACCCCAGTCGCCGCTTACCCCATAGCATCTGGATCGCCCGCTTTCGCGGGCAATGACGGTTGAGCTTGGGAAGATAGCCTACCTCTCACGTCACCGCATTCACGACCTGATATTCCGGTCGCCTCCATACTTCGCCAACGATCACCTCCTCGATGATCTCGGCTGCCCTCATCATCTCGTCCTCCCCGATATACAGCGGCGTGAGGCCGAAGCGCATGATGTCCGGGGCGCGGAAGTCGCCGATGACACCGCGGGCGATCAACGCCTGCATCGCGGCATAGCCACCGTCGAAGGCGAAGGAGACCTGCGAGCCGCGCATCTCGTGCGCGCGCGGCGTGACCAGCCTGAGTTGCGGGCAGCGGCGCTCGACCTCCGCGATCAGGAGATCGCCGAGCGCCAGCGAGCGGGCTCGGACTTCCCCAAGATCGACGCGGTCCCAGATGTCGAGCGAAGCCTCCAGCGCGGCCATCGCGAGCACCGGCGGCGTGCCGACGCGCATGCGTTCCACGCCGCCCGCGGGCGCATAGCCGAGATCAAAGGCAAACGGCTTTGCGTGGCCCATCCAGCCCGAGAGCGCGGCACGTGCCTGATCGGCGTGGCGCGGCGCGACATAGAGGAAAGCCGGCGCGCCAGGGCCCCCGTTGAGATATTTGTAGGTGCACCCCGCAGCGAAGTCGGCAGCCGTAGCCGCGAGATCGACCGGCAGCGCGCCGGCCGAATGCGCGAGGTCCCAGACGGTCACGATTTCAAGCGCATGCGCTTTTGCAGTGAGCTTCGCCATGTCATGGCGGCGACCGGTGCGGTAGTCGACCTCGGTGAGGTAGAGCACCGCAATCTCCTCGGACAGCGCAGCCTCGACCGCCTCCGGCGCCACGAGGCGCAACTGGTGCCCTCGCCCAAGCGTCGCGATCAGGCCTTCGGCCATGTAGAGATCGGTCGGGAAATTGCCGGTGTCGGAGAGCACGATCTTGCGCTCAGGGTTCATGTCGAGCGCAGCGGCGAGCGCCTGGTAGGCCTTGAGCGAGAGCGTATCGCCCATCATCACCGAGCCCGCCTCCGCGCCGATCAGCCGAGCGATGCGATTACCCACATTGCGCGGCTGCACATACCAGCCCGCCGTATTCCAGGCGCGAATGAGCTCATTGCCCCATTCCCGGCGGATCACGCGGTCGACCTTTTCGGCAACGCCGAGCGGCAGCGCGCCGAGCGAATTGCCGTCGAGATAGATCACGCCCTCGGGCAGATGAAAGAGCGCCCTGGTGTCGTCATAGACGCGAAGTCGGGTCTTGGTCATGGCTTGCTCAAAGAATGGTACGCACGCGCCAGAGTTCGGGAAACAGCTCGACCTCCAGCATGCGCTTGAGATAACTGACGCCACCGGTGCCGCCGGTGCCGCGCTTGAACCCGATGACACGCTCGACGGTCGTTACGTGATTAAAGCGCCAGCGGCGGAAATAATCCTCGAAGTCGACGAGTTTTTCGGCGAGCTCGTAGAGCATCCAATGCGTCTCCGGCGCCTCGTAGACCCGCCGCCACGCCTCCAGCACGCCCTCGTTGAGGCTGTGCGTCTCGCGGACGTCACGCGCCAGGACGGCAGGCGGCATCGCGAGCCCCTTGCGATCGGCGAGGCGCAGCACCTCGTCGTAGAGGCTCGGCGTCGCCAGCTCCCCCTCCAAAAGCCGCGTGACCTCGGCGTCATGCGCATGGGGCTTGAGCATCGCGTGATTGCGGTTGCCGAGGAGATATTCGATCAGGCGGTACTGGCTCGACTGGAAGCCCGAGGATTGCCCTAGCCTGGAGCGGAAGTGCGTGTACTCGCTCGGCGTCATCGTGCGCAGCACATCCCAGGCGTTGTTGAGCTGCTCGAAGATGCGCGAGACACGCGCCAGCATCTTCATTGCCGGCGAGACCTCGTCACGCGCGATGGCGCGTCGCGCGGCGCTGAGCTCATGAATGGCAAGACGCATCCAGAGCTCGGAGGTCTGGTGCTGAATGATGAAGAGCATCTCGTCATGCGCATCCGAGAGGGGATGCTGCGCGCCGAGAATCGCATCGAGCTGAAGATAGTCGCCGTAGGACATGCGCCGGGCGAAATCGGTCTCGGCGCCTTCGGCGGTGGGATCGTAGTCGTTGCTGGTCATGACATCCGCTCTCCGATCGATCTCCATCACTCCAGGCCAACCAGGCTCGCAGTGATTTTTGACGAGGGGTCTTTGAGCCCGTCGACGACGGTGAAATGGTTGTAGCTGGGCTCGATCACGAGACGCGTCGGCACGTCAAAACCGGTCCAAACGTTGGCCATCAGTTCGGCCTGACGGATGAATTCGGGACGCTCTGCGCCCCCGGCCCATGCGGTGAGCGGCGCGTGCCCGCGCGGCATATGCAGCGCTGCGCTTTCGAGCGTTGCCTCCTCGATCGACATGCCAAGCGTGAGGTTCATTTTGGTCTTCAGCAGCGGACGCAGATCGTGCAGCCCGCTGATCGACAGCGTCGCTGCGATGCGGTTATAGACCGCGGGCTCGAGTCGGCTATCGTCGCATAGCATGCGGGTGACGAGATGGCCGCCCGCCGAATGCCCGGCGAGCCGGATCGGTCCGGACACGAGCGCGGCCGCGGTGGCGATGGCAGCCGTAATCTCGGCTGTGATGTCGGAGATCCGCGCGGCCGGCGTCAGCGTGTAGCTCGGCAGCGCCACGGCCCAGCCGTGGTGTCGCGCGCCTTCGGCAAGATCGGTCCATGATGATTTGTCGAACCGCATCCAGTAGCCGCCATGGACGAAGACGACGAGGCCTTTTGTGTCGCCACCCGGCAGGATCAGGTCGAGGCGCTGGCGTTCGCCGGAGCCATAGGCGATGTCGGGGCGAAATGCCTTCAGTTCCGCGCGATACGCCGCGGCGCGCTCGGCCCACAGCGCGGGCAGCTTGTCGGACCCCGGCACGTGGGCCGAGTTGGCATAAGCATCATCCCAATCGCGCATTGTTACTCCCAGAGGATTCGCCGGCGACAGGTTGCCAGTGTGCCACCGGCAGGGCGCCGGTCCTAGTCTTTACTTTAAGCTTAAAGCAATTGGTTGCGCCTGTTGGGTGGGCAAAGCGACTTGTCCGCCGTAGCTCGAAGAGCGAAGGCGGAAGCGTGCTGACCACTTGGGCCGCAATCCTGGAAAGGTGGTGGGCACGGCGCAAGGGCGCCTTTGACCACCCTACGAAGCTCGCAATGACGCGGAGAGAGAACGCTACCCCTTCTCCACCCCGCACCATTCCGCAATGAACAGCGCCATCGCCTTGGTCGACTTCTTCAGCGACTCCAGATCGACATATTCGTTGAAGCCATGAATCTCGCCGCCGGAGGATCCGAAGCAGAGGCTGGGGATGCCGTGGTTGAGGCCGTAGAAGCGGGTATCGGTGAGCGCGGTGAAGACGAGATCTTCGACCGTGCCACCATAGACGGCGTTGAACGCTCTGCCGAAGGCGGCTTCAGGCCCAGCCGCGTTGGTCAGCTCATAACCTTCCGACAGGAAGCCGGACCATTCCACCTCCGGCGGATTGTTGGCGAGGAAGCGGTGGTTGCGCGCCGCAGCCGCGACACAAGCAAGTATCTCCTTCTGATGATCGGCGATCGACCAGCCCGGCAGTACTGCGATGCGGCAATCGACGTCGCACCAGGCCGGCACGCTGGAGGCCCAGTCGCCGCCCTTGATGATGCCGGGGTTGAAGTTGATGGGATGGTTGAGCGTCTTGAAATGGCGATCGCTCTTCGCGCGCTCGTTCCATTCGATCTCGAGGTTTTGCAGCGCCTGGATCAGATGATAGGCGGCCATGATCGCATTGGCGCCGGAGCCGGCAAACGCGACATGGGTCGGATGGCCCTTCACCCGCAGGCGGAACCAGATCACGCCGACCTGCGAGCGCACCATCTTGCCGCCGGTCGGCTCCGGAATGAAGCAGGCATCGGCGCGATAGCCGCGCTGGAGCGTCGAGAGCGCGCCGACGCCGGTGCTCTCCTCCTCGATCACGGACTGGAAATGGATCCGCGCCGTCGGCTTGAAGCCCGCGGCCCTGATCGCATCGAGCGCGTAGAGCGCGCCGATGGTGCCGGACTTCATGTCGCAGGCACCGCGGCCATACATTTTGCCGTCCTTGATGGCGGGCGAGAATGGCGGGGTGTCCCAGAGCTCCAGCGGCCCCGCCGGCACGACATCGCAATGGCCTTGCAGGATCAACGATTTGCCGCCGCTCGTTTGCGGGCGGTAGGTGCCGACCACCGTACGCGCCTTGGAGAAATCGTGCTCGATCGGACCGAAGCCGCGCAGATCCTTGAGCTCGTCGACATTGATATGCCAGTCGTCGACCTCGTAGCCGCGCGCGCGCAGGAGGTCGCCCATCATGTCCTGACAGGGGCCCTCAGCGCCGCGGGTCGAGGGGATCGCGACGAAGTCGCGCGTGGTCGCAAGCTGGGCCTCGAAGCCGGCATCGACGGCGTCGAGAATCCTCCGCTGCGTTTCGGCATTCATGCTGGCAACTCCAATCCGCTTTCAAAGAGCGCCGCGAAGCTAGCCGATTTCAGCCCTCCGGGTACTCCTGAAAATAGGCATCCAGCAATGCATCTTCGAGCAGCCGGCCTTCCGAATAGCCATTCAGCATCGCTGGCCGCGTGACGCCGTCGAGCAGGCGCTTGCAAGGCTCGGGGGCGCCAAGCACAGTTCGAATGGGAATGCGCTCCGCATAGATCGGCCGTGCGTAGTCTTCCTCGTCGTCGCCAACCCCCTTGCTGCGAATCTTGGCCGACGCCTCCTCGATCTGCATTGCGATGAACGCTGTCGCCTTGATCTCCTGCGTGGTCGCCGGACGCAAACCCGCAGTGCGCCCGGGATAAAGCCGATCGACCATGGCGACCAGCGCCCGCTGTTTCTCGTCGGGATCGGTAACGAGGTGCGCGGTGCCGAAGGCCATCACGGCGCGATAGTCCGCCGAGTGGTTGAAGCCGCAGCGCGCCAGCACCAGGCGGTCGAGATGTGCAACGGTCAGGCAGACTCTCTGGCCGTCCGACTGGTTGCGCAGCATTCGGCTCGCGCTGGAGCCGTGCCAATAGAGCTTGGTCCCTTCCCGCCAGAAGAAGGTCGGCGTGCAATAGGGCTGGCCATCGATCACATAGGAGACGTAGCACAGCATCGAGGAGTCGAGGATGCGGTGGACGGTGGCGTGATCGTAGGCGCCGCGCTCATGCAGGCGTTTCACCCGGTTGCGCTGGGAGATCGGATAGGACGCGGACGTCTGACCTTCTGACACGGGCTGCTCCAGTTGGGATTGGCGGATCTCAACGAGGGTTGTAGCGAAGGGTTTGGTCTGCGATAGTTCCAATTCCATGCGAAAAATTCCGACCAATTTCAAACAGTCTTCGAAAGCCCCGCCGCGCAAGACCGAGCTGCCACTCGATTTCGCGGGAGCGCACATCACGGCGAGCGCCTCCTCCGCGCACCGCCTCTACCAGGCACTGTGCCACGCGATCGTGGAAGGCCTGGTCAGGCCTGGCGAGCCGCTGCCGCCATCGCGGACGCTGGCGAAGCAGACCGGCTTTCGGCGCAACGCCGTTGTCACGGCCTATGAGCGGCTGATCGCCGATGGATTTGCAGAAGCGACCGTCGGCTCGGGGACGTTCGTCGCCGCGAAAATTCCCTCGCGCGCGAGCGATGCGCGCAGGGTGAAGATCACAGTCGAGGCCCCGCGGCAGGGCACGCTGGCGCTCGGCTGCACCCATATCGACGAACGGTCGCTGGCGCGCTTCCGCGGCTTCATCGGCCGACGCATGCGCGCCTTCGGCAGCGAACATCTGCACTATGGTGATCCGCGCGGCAGCCGCGAGCTGCGCGTCGCGGTTGCCGATCATCTGCTCGCCGCGCGCGGCCTGCGCTGCGATCCCGACCAGATCATGCTGACGTCAGGCACGCTGCACGGCTTACGCATCGTGCTCGGCGCGATCCTCAAAACCAACGACCAGATCTGGTGCGAGGATCCCGGATACCCCACCGCTCGCGCGGCGATGCTCCATTGCGGCTATCGCGCCGTCTCCGTGCCGGTCGACGAGCACGGCCTGCGCGTCGCCAAGGGGCGGACGGTGGCACCCAGGGCTCGTGCGGCCTATGTCACGCCGTCGCATCAGTTTCCGCTGGGCGTGCAGATGTCGATGCCGCGCCGGCTCGAGCTTCTCGACTGGGCGAAAGAGGCCGGCGCTTTCGTGCTGGAGGATGATTACGACAGCGAGTTCCGCTATGACGGCGCGCCGCTGATGTCGCTTGCCGGCATCGATCAGCTCGAGCGCGTAATCTACATGGGCACGTTTGCCAAGACGCTGTTTCCCGGCCTGCGCATCGGCTATTGCGCGCTGCCGGAGCGCCTGATCGGGCCGGTCGCGACCGCGCGGGCCGCGCTCGACCGCTTTCCCGGTACGCTGATGGAAGGCGCGGTCGCGGACATGCTCAATTCCGGCGCCTTCGCCGCGAACTTGAAGCGCGTGCGAAAACTTTATCGCGAAGCGCGTGATGCACTGGCTGCGACGCTTGAGGTCGCGTCCGACGGACGGCTGTCGGTTCCCGTCCCCTCGCAAGGCCTACATCTGGTCGCGCAGTTCGAGCCATCGGTCGAATTGCGTGTCGCCTCGCGGGCCAAGCAAGCGGCCGGCGCGGAAGGCTGGCTGCTCGCCGACACCTATGCGCGCACCCGTCCCCTGCCCGGTTTCGTTCTCGGCTTTTCCGGCCATTCGGTTCCGCAACTTGTGGCATCAGCCGAAAAGCTCGCGAAGCAATCGCTGGCCGCGCTTCGCGGCAGCGAAAGGCCGACACGGCGCGCGTGACGAAGGTTCACTATGAGAATCGCGCGCGGCTTTCTAACATCGCCAAATCGAGGCCGGGATTTTCGTCATGACCCATTTTCGCGCGATGTGCGTGTGCGCGCTGTTCGCCTTGTCAACAACAACGCTGGCGCACGCCGGCACGGTGGGACGCGAGCAGGACATCGTCGGCTTGCGGCTTGGCCAGCGCGTGATGGTCGATGACGGCACCTGCCCAGCCGGGCAGATCAAGGAAGTGCGCGGTGCGAAGATGACCGAAAGCGGCATCACGGCGACCCGCACCTGTGTGCCTCGGTTTGGACCCAAGTCGAAATAGCTTGCGGACTACTTCGCCGGGTCGAACATGCACTGAAGGGTCGGCTTGGCGATCTTGGTGAAGGTCGGTCCGATCTCGGACTGCTTGGCGACCGGCACCCATTCGTTCTCGATGGTCGGCACGCCGGTCTCGCTGATGCCGCGAAGTAGCGCCTCGCGCAGGTCGCGGTCCTCGACAACGGCGGCGGCATGATCATGCAGGCAACCGCAGACTTCCTCCGGATGTGCCCAGCGCCCTAGCATGTGCGGCGCACATTGGCGCACGAAGTCGGTGCGCGGATCCGGCAACCTGTTGGGAGAGCGCACCTGAGCCTGGGCTGCGGTGATCGTAAGCAGGGACGCGAGGAAAGCTGCGGCGCAGATGCGAAACATGATTGGCTTTTCTTGATCCTACTGGTCTTTTTTCTTGCAATCAGATTCTTGCAATCAGATACGCGCGGCCATCACGATCGGCAGAGACACCTTGGCCCCAACCGGCGAGCCGCTATAGGCAAAGGTCCCGACGCCCGGCAGTCCGCTGTCGCTCGTTCCAGCCAGCGAGGACCCGGCGAGGACAAAGCCGAAAGCAAGGATGAAGCTGAGCGCCCGCATGTAAAGTCTCCAGTTCCCCGCGGCCGTGCGCCGCTACCGCTGGTTGGGTCATAACCATGGGCCGTTTCGTCCGTGATGCGCCAAAATGGGAAAATGGTTTCATCTTCGTGAGAATTGTTTCGTCGGCGCGCATGCGACGAAACATTGGGTCAAAAAACCCAATAATTTCAGTCAACTCGTCTGGCGGCCAACCGCTGCTTCGCGGCCCCCTCCGACTCTGCCACAGCCGCGGCGCGCGGCCCGCGGTCACCGTCCCGAGGCAGACGCTTCACACGCATTTTACGTTTCTCTGCTGAAGAGGAGCGCAAAGAAGCGCGAAGTTTCGCTGAACCGGGGACGTTCCAGCGACGACGGAAGCCTTCGAACAGCAATAAGCCCGGCACAAACCGAGGCTCGGGTTGAGGGATGGCCATCATGATGGCGAGAGATCGCGCAATTGGACGCGACGTGGACCAGGATCGCGCCAACGAGAGACAGGGTCAGCGCAGCGCCACCGGCGCGATGGCGCTGCAATCCGACCGTGGTTACGAGGTGGCACCGCAGGCGTTTGTGCGGCTAACCGGCTCGCATCTCGCAAAGCCGCGCTTCAGCCGCAGTCTCGTTACTGAGTGAAGAAGTCGCCACACTTCTGAATGTTGGTATCCGTCGGCCCCCACGGCATGATCGGCACGGTCGAGGTCGAATTCTTTGGCGAGCCCTCGATCAGCTTGTCGGAATAAACCATGTAAACCAGCACGTTGCGCTTGGTATCGCAGCCTCGCACGATCTGCATCCTCTTGAAGAACAGCGAGCGGCGCTTGCGGAACATGTCGTCGCCCTGCTCCAGCTTGTCCTTGAACTTGATAGGACCAACCTGCCGGCACGCGAGCGAGATGTCAGAGACCTCCTCGGCCAGCCCCAGCCAGCCCTTGAAGCCGCCCTTCTCCGGCACCGTGAAATGACAGGCCACGCCCTCGACCTCGGGATCGTCGAGGCCATAGGTCGCGAGCTTGTCGTTCGGGCTCAGCCATTTGAACACGGTGGAGCGGCGGAAGATCAGATCGGGCTCGTCGGCGGCTTGGGCAAAGCTGGTCGGCAAGGCTATTAGCAGGAGGAATAAAGCGAGGCCTTTCAAGCACATGCCTGAAAGACCGGGGAAACGAGATGACATGAAGTTCTCCGGTAACAAGTCACCGCAATGTAGGGATGGGAGGGCTGATCAGGAAGGCGACCAGCCTGCCCACGCGGCTGCTGTTTACTGGTCTGTGAGGCTTTTTTGCTACGGCTTGGACAAAATTGGCTGATAGCTGAACCGGTCTGCTGGTGAACGCGTATCCCCTTTGCGAGACTAACTACTGATTTGGAATACGGATTCGAGGATGAATAGCGTGAGCGTGACCAGTTCTTCTGCCGCAAGGGCGCAGTTGTGGCGGGTCGCCATTTTGACGGCGGCGGGTGCGATCGGCACCACGACCCATGCGGAAGCCGCGATGTATTACTGGTCGGACTATACCGACGGTTCTTACTACTACCACCAGCCGCAACCGAAGCTCGTTCGCCCGAAGCCGCTCAAACGCGGCACTGTCTTGGGCAAGAACAAGAAAGAGACCGCGGAGAAGGAGACCGGCGCCAAGCCGCAAGGGCCTCTGGTCATCGCCATCTCGATCGACCGGCAGAGGGTGACGGTCTACGATTCCAACGGCGTGTTCGCGGAATCGCCGGTGTCGACCGGCATGAAGGGTCATCCCACGCCGATGGGCGTGTTCAGCGTCATCCAGAAACACAAATTCCACCATTCCAACATCTATAGCGACGCGCCGATGCCATACATGCAGCGCATCACCTGGTCGGGTGTCGCCATGCATGCCGGCGTCCTGCCCGGCTATCCCGCCTCTCATGGCTGCATCCGCATGCCGATGGCGTTCGCGGTGAAGATGTGGAATTGGACGAAAATGGGCGCGCGCGTGATCGTGACGCCCGGCGAGATGACGCCGCACAGCTTCTCGCATCCCCTGCTCGCGAGCCTGCGCGTGCCGCCGCAACCCGCGGCGAGCCTGGATCAGCAGCCAACGACGACGGTCGCCGACAAGGCGGACAAAGACGCGCCCGAGGCAAAGTCTTCTGAGAGCAAGGCCGAAGAGACCAAGGCCACCGAGGTCAGGAGTGTGAGCGCCGCGCCGGCGATGGAGCTGCGCTCGACCGTCGGCCACACCGTGATATCGGACGCAACCATCGGCAACGCGATGGCGCGCGAGGAACCCTCCGCCGACAAGGCAGCTCCCAACGAAGACGCAAAGACGGACGGTGCGAAAACCGCCGACGCATCCGAACCGGCAAAACCGAAATCGGACGAGGCGACCGCCAAGCCTGAACCTGCAAAAACCGAAGCGACCGAGGTCAAGAAGCCCGATGCTGCGGGAACGGCGCCGACGCCTGCACAACCCACCGCCGATGCGAAAAAGGATCAGACCCGCGTCGCCGAGCCCGCGCCAGCCGCAAAGCCCGAGCCGCCGAAGCGCGCGGGGCAGATCGCGGTCTTCATCAGCCGCAAGGATTCCAAGGTCTATGTGCGGCAGAACTTCTCGCCGCTGTTCGAAGCGCCCGTGACGATCGCGGCCAGCGACCGTCCGCTCGGCACGCATGTCTTCACCGCGGAAGCCGACAAGAGCGATGCCAACGCGCTGCATTGGTCGGTGGTGTCGATGCCCGTCGCCGTCCGCTCGGTGGAGCGTGACGACGACAGCCGCATGACGCGCCGCCAGCGCATGGCCGCCGTCATCCCGATCGCCGCCAAGCCCGTGATCTCGCCGGATAGTCCGGCCGAGGCGCTCGACCGCATCTCGATCGCCGCCGACACCATGGCGAAGATCAACGAGATGCTGACTACAGGCAGCTCGATCATCGTCTCCGACCAGGGCATCAATCAGGGCGAAACCGGCGAAGGTACGGATTTCATCGTTCGTCTGCGCTAATTGCGCTGTGGCGCGCATAACGCGGTATTGAGCACGCTTGGTCACGCGCCCGGAGTATGATCCGTCCCCGGATCAACTTGGGGGACGTTGCCATGCTGAACCGCAGGACAATGCTCACCGCAGCGCTCGCCGCGCTCACGAGCCCCGTCGCGACTCGCGCACTTGCGCAGGGGTCGATGAGCAAGATCTCGGCTTACGCCTTCTCCTTCCCCGCGCTCTCGGGCGACGATATCCGGCTTGCGTCCTTCACCGGCCGGCCGCTGCTGATCGTCAACACGGCTTCGCTCTGCGGCTATACTCCGCAATATGCCGGCCTTCAGGAACTCTGGAGCCAGTTCCGCGAACGTGGACTGACCATCATCGGCGTGCCCTCCAACGATTTCGGCGGCCAGGAGCCGGGCGGCGTGACGGAGATTTCGGAGACCGCTCATCACCAATACGGCGTTACCTTCCCGATCGCCGCCAAGGCTGTCGTGATCGGTCCCAAGGCTCATCCATTCTACAAATGGGCCGCGGATGCTCGACCAAAGGAGGTTCCGCGCTGGAACTTCCACAAATACCTGATCGGCCGCGATGGCTACATCGCCGAGGTTTTCGCTTCGGCCGTCGACCCGACCGACACCCGCGTCAAGACGGCCGTCGCCAAGTCGCTTGCCGATAGCTGAGCCGATCTCACGTGCTTGGGCACAATTGCCCGGCGGGGCGAAACAGCCGTTGCATTGGCGATGGCCCACCATCTAGGCTAGGATTGTCTGGGGCGGACAGGTTCGGACAGCGGCAAAAAAGCTACGGCCGAACAACGGGATCATTCTATCGAGGACAACATCATGCGTGTTGCGGCAGGACTTATTTTGGCGAGCGCAATCTCTCTTGCGATGGCGAGCGCCGCATGGTCGCAGACCCCGGCCGCGAAGCCCGCGGCAGCCACGCAAGCCGCCCCCGCCGCAGCGCCGGCGGCGGCCCCTGCTCCCACCGCGGCCGCCAGCTCGCCAGCGGCGGCACAAGGCGCGCAGCCAGCACGCGCCGCCTGCAGCAATCCCAATGCGCTCGGCGTCGCCCGCACCGTCGAGATCGACACCACGGGTGGTCCGGGGTTCGGCTTCGAGCACTTCAAGGAGCTCGACTTCCTGCGCGACCACGAGGTGGTGCTGACCTTCGACGACGGTCCCTGGCCGAACAACACGCCCGCGGTGCTGAAGGCGCTGGCCGATGAATGCACCACCGGCATCTTCTTCCCGATCGGTAAGCACTCGACCTACGAGCCGGAGATCTTGAAGAAGGTCTACGCGGCCGGCCACACCGTCGGCGCGCACACCTGGTCTCATGCCAATCTCAACAACAAGAAGCTCACCGACCAGCAGAAGAAGGACGAGATCGAGAAGGGGTTCTCCGCAGTGAAATGGGCGCTCGGCGGCATCTCGCCCTCGCCGTTCTTCCGCTTCCCGGCGTTGCAACATCCGCCGGAGATGGTCACCTATCTCGGCAACCGCAACATCGCGATCTTCTCCTGTGATCTCGACTCCTTCGACTTCAAGGCCTCCAAGCCCGAGAAGGTGATCGACACCGTGATGAAGAAGCTGACCAAGCTCGGCAAGGGCATCATCCTGATGCACGACTTCCAGAAGCACACCGCCGAAGCGCTGCCCGCGCTGCTGCAGCAGCTCAAGGCCGGCGGCTACAAGGTCGTGGCGATGCGCGCGAAGAGCCCGGTGTCGACGCTGCCCGAATACGACCAGGAGCTGCTCAAGGACGTCAAGCTGCCGACGGTGAGCCAGCGCCCGGTCAACAGCGTGGTGACGACGGTCTCGGAATAGTCGCGCCGTTGTCTTTCCGTTTCGAAGGCTACGTCATCGTCTCCGCCGACGGCATGCTTGCCGACGCGCGCCACGTCATGCCCGACAGCCTGAAGTTCGAGGGCGACAAGAGGTTCTTCGAGCAGTCGCTCGATCGTGCCGCGCTGATCGTGCACGGCCGACACTCGCATGAAGGACAGCCGAATTCGCCCAAGCGAAAGCGGCTGATCCTGACCCGCAAGATCGCCGCGCTCGCGGTCGATCCGGAGATGCCGAATGCGACACTGTGGAATCCGCTTGGCGCGAGCTTCGAGGAGGCATGCGCCTTCGCCGACGTGTCCTCGGGCACGGTCGCGATCATCGGCGGCCCCGTCGTATTCGACATGTTCATGGACCGCTACGACACCTTCTGGCTCTCGGAAGCCCCGCAGGTGCGCCTGCCCGGCGGCGAAGGCTGCTTCGTCGGTGTGCCTGAGCGGACACCGCATGAGGTGCTTGCGGCGCATGGGATGAATCCAGGTGAAGCGCATGTGCTCGATGCCGCGCACGGCGTCACCGTCACACCGTGGCGACGGGGATTGCGCACGGCAAACGCGTGATGCGTGTCGTAGCCGGGATCAGTGCAGCGATATTCGGGATCACTACTCCCGCACGTCGCTTCACTCATCCGGGGCTACCGTCCCCTACTCAGTTCGCCTGAGAAACGCCCCGAACGCGCGCGGGCCGTCGCCGACCTTGACCTCGCCGATCACCCTCAGCTCGACGGCATCGATGATGCTGAGGGTGTTGCTCTCCCAATTCGCGACGATGATGCGCTTGCCGTCGGCGGTCGCGGCGATGCCTTCCGGATAGTCACCGACATTGATGCGCTTGACGGGTTTCAGCGTCGCGAGATCGAACACGCTGACGGTGCCGCCATACTGGTCGGTGGCGAAGCCGTGGCCCAAAGCCAGCGCCACGGCATAGGGCCGCATGCCCACCGGCACGCGACCGGTCTCCCGCGCCTCGGCGATATCGATCACGGAGACGTCGTTCGAGCCGACATTCGCCGTGAACGCTCGCTTACCATCGGCATCGATGGTAACGCTGAACGGCCGCGTGCCGACCTTGACGACCGCGCGCCGTTCGCGCGTCGCGGTGTCGACGATGGAGACGTTGTCGTCGTCGCGATCCGCCGACAAGAGCAATTTCCCGTCCGGCGTCACCGCAAGCCCGGAGGGCGAGGCGCCGACCGCAATGCTCGCCACGACGCCCTCCGCCTGCGGGTCGATCACGCGCACCGCAGCCGCGTACCAGTCGGCGACGTAGACGACCTTGCCATCCGGCGCCACGGCGATACCGAGCGGGCCGCCGCCGACGTCGACCCGGCCAACCACACTGCGCGCCGCGGCATCGACCACAGTCAACGCCTTGCCATCAGGGCTCGTCACATAGGCGAAACGACCGTCGGCGGAGACGGCCACGCCCGCCGGCTTGCCGCCGATCGCGATGGTGGCGACGGCTCGCGAGGTCGCGAGATCCACCACCGTGAGATCGTCGCTGAGCTGGTTGGTGACGAACGCCTCCTCGGACGAGGCCCGGCCGAGCCCCGTCGCGAAGCTGGCGGCCAGCGCCGCCAACACCAGAACGCGCACGCTTCAGCTTCCGCTCTCGATCTTCTTCTTCAGCGCCTCGAGGCCGCCCTTGTAGAGCCCGCTCACCGCCTTCACCGCGGCCTCGTCGCTGAGCTCCGGCGGCGGGTCATTGTTGGGAAAGCCGCGATAGAACGCGCCGGCCCATTCCAGCTTCGTCTTGCCTTCGGGCGCTGGCGACACCGTCAGCGTCGAGGAATAGTTGGTGACCGGCAGCACCTTCACGTCGACCGCCGTGATCCGGTAGGAATAGCTCATCATGTCGGGCTCGAACTTATAGAGCTCCTCGTCGACGGTGGCGCCGCCGGCAAGCGTCAGCCGCCGCGTCGCCCCGATCTCATTGCCCTTCTCGCCCTCGGTCTTGCTGACGCCGGCGAGCCAGCTCATGTCCTGGAAATTGCCGATCACCGCCCACACCTTGGCCTGCGGTGCGTTGATCTCGATGGATTCCCGCACCTTCTGCCGGGTCGGCCCGTGCGCCCAGGCTGCCGTCAGGGCCGTCGTCCCCACCGCCAGCGCCGCCACAACGGCCAGCGCCGTCCTCTTCGTCACCCTCATGTCGTGTCCTCAAATGTGTATCGTTGGTCTCTTACGCGACTGACGCACGCTGCGGCCATCGTAGCGCAGTTTTCGACGGGATCGAGGCCCCTCGTGGTAGCCGGTGGTCTGGGGGGCGTGTTCACCCCCCTGTCCTGAGCCCCCTACTCGTCCTGGAGCGCCGTATCGATGAATCCGGCCGGATCGTCGCAAAACTCGCGCAGCACCTTGAAATGGTCGATCTCCCATAAGGTCGCCGGCTCCAGTCCGCCTTTGGTCAGTCGCAACAAGGTCGCATTGGGATAGGCCATCAGCATCGGCGCGTGCGTAGCCATGATGACCTGGCAGATGCGGGAGTCCTCCATCCGCCGCAGCAGCTTCAGGAATTCGATCTGGCGCGCCGGCGAGAGCGCGGATTCCGGCTCGTCAAAGATGAAGATGCCCTGGCGCTGGCAACGCTCCTCGAAGAAGCGCAGGAAACCTTCGCCATGCGAGTGGGAGAGGAAGTCAGGGCCAACCGCGCCGACGTCGCGCGCAGCCTGATCGAGATATCTCGCAACTGTGAAAAAACTTTCGGCACGAAAGAACCAACCGTTGGTGATCTTGGGCAGCCAGCTCGCGCGCAGCGCCTTCGACAATTGACCACCCATCTTCTCCAGCGCTTGGGAGTGATCGACCGGCATATAACCCTTGCCGCCGCCGGCGTCGTCGTAGCCGGCAAGCGCCGCAACGCCCTCCAGGATCGTGGATTTCCCGGTGCCGTTCTCTCCGACGATGATGGTGATGGGGGCTTCAAAGCTGAGCTCGAAGTCATCGGCGAAGATGGGAAGGCAAAACGGATAAGATTCCCGATTGGATATCTTCGACGGCTCAAGCCAGACTCGTTTCAAATAGGGAGCGGGCAAATTGATCGTGCGATTGCCTCTTCTGCCCATATCCGAGTCCCCAGTTGCTGTCAGATCCGGTCATCGACCGGAACATAACAGGAACAATATGTACAGGGAAGTGGCATTTTCGCCCGGCCACAAGCCCCGGTCGTGCCCTAGTCCAGTGCCTCCAGCACCAGCTCCATGGTCATCAGCACGGGATTGTCGCCGCGGACGAGGCGGCCCTCGGCGAGGCCGCCGGTGTAGTCGACCAGGGCAACATCGAGCTCCGCCTCCAGCGCACCAGAGCGTCCCGGGGCGATCGCGCCGGCCGTTACCGCCAGCTCGGTCGCAAACGGCTCGGTCACACCGCCATGGACGAAGCGCGCGCCAATGGTCGAGCCGACGCCGCCATGGATTTTCGCACGCGCGATGCCGTGCTCCCGGCAAAAGCCTTCGAGAGCCCCAGCGAAGTCCTGGTTTGGCCGCAGCCGCAATGCGAAGGCGCGGGCAGTGCTGCGCGCGCCGCTAGCCTCAGCGGCCACCGGCCCGAACAGCTTGAAATTGGTCTCGCCGTCCGGCTCCGCCGTGAACACCGCGCCGTCGATGCCGAACGCTGCAACCTCGAACGGCTCGGCGACGACAGTCTCCTCCGGCAGCATGTGGCCGCCGCTGGCGCGGCCATCCGCCTCGGTCCAGAGCCCGTGGCAATGAAAGAACGGCGCGCCGTCGCGCCTGCCCAGCGTCAGGCTGCCGAGCTTCACCCGTGTCACGCCCTGGGGGCGAAAGGTCTCGCTGTAGAACGCAGCGTTCTCAGAAGTCTTCGACAGCGCCGGCATCACGTAGGCGAACGGGCCGAGCGCGCCCTGACCGAAGTTGAGCACGCCGCCTGCAAACCCCTGCGCCGCAAAGCCGCGGCGCGCGGCTTCCAGCAGCGGCATGCCGGCCTCGAGCCTGAACGAAAAGGCCCGTCCCCTCGCCTCCACCCACTGGATGCGCTCCGCGACCGGTGAGCCCGGCTGCTTGATGCTCCGCATGATCTGCGCTCAGCCCGCCTGCTTGTTGTCGAGATCGAGCAGGCCGCGCGCCTCGAGCTCGTCACGCACCATCCGCTTGGGGATCTTGCCATAGCCCGACTTCGGCAGCGCCTCCCAGAAGAAGAAGCGCTTCGGCATCTTGTAGCGCGGCACCTTGGGGCCAAGGAAGGCGGCCATCTCCGCCTCGCTCACGGGCTTTGCACCTTCGCGCGCAACGCAAACGGCAACGCCAACTTCACCCCAGGTTGGATCTGGCACGCCGAGGACGGCAACCTCGCCGACCGCGGGGTGCGTCAGGATCTTCTCCTCGATCTCGCGCGGATAGATGTTGGAGCCGCCGGAGATGTACATGTCGGAGGCGCGTCCCGTGATGTAGACAAAGCCCTCCTCGTCCATGTGGCCGAGATCGCCGGTGCGAAACCAGCCGTTGCGAAACGACTTCGCATTGGCCTCGGGGTTATCGTAGTAGCCGGCGAACACCGCGGGCCCGATCACGCAGATCTCGCCGCTCTGGTTGGCCCCAAGCTCACGCCCCTCATCATCCTGGATCGAGACCTGCATGCCCGTGCGCTCGAAACCGCAGGTGCCGATCTTGACGTGCGGGCCGTCCTCGACGTCGTGCAGCGCCGCCGGCAGCACGGTGATGTTGCCTGTGACCTCGCCGAGGCCAAAATACTGCACGATGACCTTGCCGAGCTTGTTCAGCGCGGTCTTCTGATCTTCGCGATACATCGGCGCGCCGGCATAGATCACGTGGCGCAGCGAGGAATGGTCGAATTTGTCGACCGCGGGATGCTCGACCATCATCTTCAGGATCGTCGGTACGGTGAAGAGATTGCCGACGCGATGCGTCTCGATCAGGCGGAACGCCTCGCCGATGTCGAATTTTTCGGTCGGCAGCAGCACGGTGCACGCGCCGCGCGCGGTCTGCATCAACTGATGCACGCCGGCGCCATGCGACAGCGGCGCGACCACGAGCGATGCATCCGCCTCCGTGGTGCCCGGCGTCAGATCGGCAAGGTGATTGGTCACCACAAAACCCATCTGGCCATGCGTGAGCACCGCCGCCTTGGAACGGCCGGTGGTGCCGGAGGTGAAGAAGAACCAGCAGGGATCGTCATGCTCGACGGCGACGTTCTCGATCTTGGCACCGGCATACCTGTTGATCGCCTGCGCAACGGTGGTCTCACCGAACACGCCGTCACCAATGCGCCAAATGAACTCCAGCGCGCCGCCGGTCACGGCTGCGGCATGCTCGGGAAAATCGCCATGGCACAGGAATCCCTTGGCGCCCGAAGCCTGCGCGAGATAGGCGACCTCGTCCGGCATCAGGCGGAAATTTGTCGGCACCCAGATCGCGCCGAGGCGGAATGCGGCGAACATCGAGAAGAACATCTCGTCGCCATTCTTGGAATGGACGAGGACACGGTCGCCTTTGATGATGCCGCGCGCGGCAAGCGCCGCTGCGAGCGCGGAGGTCTGCGCGTCGATCTCGCGCCAGCTCCATGATCTATCGCCCCACACGAAACCCGGCCGCGACCCGTGCCGCCGCGCATTCTGGGTCAGCATGTAAGCAAGGTTCATGACGCGGCGCGACATCCGCAGTGGCTGCATGGGCTTCCTCTTGGCTGGCGGACGGCGCGTAGGCGGACCGCTATTCGCAGTCCATTTATCGCCATCATCGGCGGCGCCGCAAGGCCGCTCGCCGCAGAGCCTCATTACGGCATCTTGAACGCGAATGGCGTCGTCGAGATCGCCTTCTCCTTGAAGCAGGATGGCGAGCCGTGCCCGCCGCAATAGCCGCCATGCAGCTCGAAGCGGATAGCACGCGCCGCGCCCTGTTGGCATTCCTGATCAGCGTGTCGTTGAGGGAATCTTAAACATGATCGGCGCAACCTTGAACTCTCTCCGCGTACAGAGTTCCGCACCATGTCCAAAGCGCCCGCCTTTCTCCTGTTGTCGCTGGCACTCGCCGGATGTGCCGCGGCCCCGCAAGCGCGGCTTGCGTCCGATCCCGCTTTCGCTCCGGCGCGCTATGCCTGGGACGGTGCTGGTGAGGATCCCAATCAACCCAAGCCAGCGCACACGTCGCGGACCGCCGCCCGAAACGAGCAGGACAAGTCGGTCGCGGCACTCCAGCCATACTCGAAGGAGTGGTGGCAGGCCCAGGACGGTATCGAGGCCGACGAGGAGTCACGGGTCAAGCGATCGCTCGTCATCTGCAAGGGCTGCCTGCGGCCGCAGCCTGCGGAGGATTCGCGTCTCGCCAAGGCGGCCGATTGAACCAATCCGCCACCGCAATACTCTACTGAGATATGCCGCCGGCCGGACATTCCGGTCTATAAGCGCGGGTAGAACCGATCTCAGGACATCCCATGCTCACCCGCCGCACATTCGTCGCAGCCTCGCTTCTCGCCACCGTCAATGCGGCCGCCGCGCAAGCCCCCTCGGCCAACGACCCCGTCGCGATCCTGACCGCGATCTACACCCGCGCCGCCAAGGGCAAGGGCGCTGGCGGGGGCGCCTTCATCATCGAGAGCAAGGCCGCCAAGGCAAAATATCTCTCGAAATCGCTGGTCGCGCTGTGGGCCAAGGCCGACGCGCACACGCCGAAGGGCGATGTCGGGCCGGTCGATTTCGATCCCGTCACCAATTCGCAGGAACCCGACGTCAAGTCGTTCAAGGTCGACACGGAGACTCTCGAGGCCGACAAGGCCACGATCGCGGTGACCATCACCGGGCATCGCAACGACCGCAAAACCACCGACCAGGTCGTGCGTTATGAGTTCGTGCGCGAGGCCAATGGCTGGAAGATCGACGACATCACGGGCTCATCCGACGGGCAAGCCTGGTCGATCCGCAAGATGCTGATTGGCTCGCTGAAGAGCTGACGGGAGACGACATGAGCGACGTCATCGACAACAGGGGCCATCACCGCTTCGAACTCGAGGTGGAAGGCCATCTCGCCACCGAGCATTACAGGCTCGACGGCAACGTCATCACCTTCGAGCATACGGAGGTACCGAAAGAGCTCGGCGGCAAGGGCGTCGGCTCAAAGCTGGTGCAAGGCGCGCTCGACCAGGTTCGCGCCGCAGGATTGGCGCTGATCCCGCAATGTCCGTTCGTAAAGGCCTGGATCGAAAAACATCCAGACTACGCGGATCTCGTGAAGAGATAAGCGACCGCAGGGCCGCCGATCTCGCGACGGGCCTTGCGGACGCACATGCCTACTGCCCGTGCTTGAGCATGTCCTGATCGCTCAGCTCCCAATCCTGCCAGAGCTGGAGAATGCCGAGCAGCACCATCGCCGCTTGATCCTGGACGGGAAACCACGGCGAGGCAACGATCAGCGCGCCGAGCAGCATCCCGCACCAGTCCTCCCATGTTCGATGAGTATTCAGATAACCAAAGTCCGACATCGTAACCTCCTACAAAGAGGCATACGTCGGCGGCTGGCGATCACGACACTCCGAATGTTCAGCGACCCTGCCGGCCGCATTCGGGCGTATGTCCTACACCAAGACGTGGGAACCGGCAGCACGGTTGCAAGAGCGGACCGGTGGTTTTTTGCCGGCGAGGCGGCAGCGCGCAAACGACAATCCAGCGCCCCAGGCGGAGAAGCGGAAGTCATCCTTGACAAAGAGGGAGTGCGCAGACGGCCTGTCAGAATTCGATCCAAGCCAAGATCACCGCTGCAAAAATGACTCCGCAGATCATGAAGGTCGCAATAGGTCTTCCTCGCCAAGCATTGAAACGCGCTCGGTGATCCCAGGTCCAAATGCTATCGCCGGACGCGCGGAGCCGTTGAATGAACGGAGCCCACGCCTACGGCGAGCCCAGCTTCTGCAGCGCCTCGTGTGCGGTCGGCAGGCCTGGTCTCAACTCCAGCGCCTTGCGGAAGTCGCCGATCGCGCCCTGCTTGTCGCCGAGCCGCATCCTGGCCTGGCCGCGGTTGTTCCAGGAAAACGCATCCGAGGGATCGTATTGCAGCGCCTTGTCGTAGTTGGCAACGCTGCCTCTGTTATCGCCCTGAATGAGCCGGATCAGGCCGCGGTTGCGCCAGCCGCGCGCATCGGTCGGCGCCAGCCGGATCGCCTCGCCATAGTCGTCGGCGGCGCGATCGAGCTGCTCGCTGTCGCGATAGACGTTGCCGCGGTCGATATAGGCGAGCAGATCGGGCGCGAGCTTGATGCGCGTCGTGTAGTCGGCGAGCGCATGCGGCATGTCGCGCTTGCGATAGAAGGCCAGGCCGCGGTTGCCGTAAGCCAAGGCATAGTTGGAATTGAGCTTGATCGCGATGCCATAGTCACCGATCGCGCCGTCGAGGTCGCCCTTGTTGTAGCGGGACTCGCCGCGATTGTTGTAGGCAATCGCCAACGACGGATCGAGCTTGATCGCCTGATCATAGTCGGCGATGGCGCGGTCGAAATCGTGCCTGAAGGCGAAGACGCGGCCGCGATTGTTGAAGGCACAGGCCGAGGTCGGATCGATCTTGACGGCCTCGTCGAGATCGCTGAGCGCGGCGTCGAGCTCGCGCTTCTCGGTCAGGCCACGGCCGCGGTTACAATAGGCGGCGGCGAGCTTGCCGCCGGTCTCGCTCTTGGCGTCGATCACCGCCGAGCAGGCCTTGACGCGATCGTCCAGCGCGATCGTCGTCCCAATGCAGACGTCCCAGGCTCGTGCAGCCACCTCGCCGTCCGCGGCCGATGCCGGCGCAGCTCGGGCAAGCGTCAGCACCGCCAGCGAAGCCACGAGACCGATCGAGACACGCATGTGACGGATGTCTCCCCTGCAATGATTTCCCTTGGTCGTGCCTTGGCAGAGGCGGGTTCACACGTCTAGATCAGGGCCTCCAACGACACTTGGGAAGGAATTGGCATGCCGGCATCGGTACGCGACAACAAGGACAAGAGCCGCTTCGAGCTCGATGTCGGCCAGGAGGTCGCCTTCGCCAATTACCGGCTGACGCCGTCGGCGGTGATCATCACCCACACCGAGACGCCGCGCGCGCTGCGCGGCCGCGGCATTGCATCCGAGCTGGTCAAGGGCGTGCTGGAAT
The DNA here is from genome assembly GCF_059803455.1 of Bradyrhizobium sp. UFLA05-108. Classification (NCBI taxonomy): domain Bacteria; kingdom Pseudomonadati; phylum Pseudomonadota; class Alphaproteobacteria; order Hyphomicrobiales; family Nitrobacteraceae; genus Bradyrhizobium; species Bradyrhizobium sp. UFLA05-108. Next base: position 21,665 of record NZ_JBANAZ010000085.1, read on the forward strand.
TGATCCGGCGCGATGGCAGGAAGGTGGTCGCCGGCTGCGGCTTCGTGGTCGACTACCTCGACAAGCATCCGGAATATGCGGATCTCGTCGCGTAAGGCAAAACAACGCCAGGCATTAAAAAGGCCCGCGATCTCGCGGGCCTTTTTCGACGCCGACGGTGCTGCCGTCAGTGCTTGATCTCCGGCGGCAGCTTGCCGCCATTGGCGGCGAGCTTGGACATCACCTGCTTGTGCAGCCATACGTTCATGGTCGCGGAATCGTTGGTGTCGCCGGTGTAGCCGAGCTCCTTGGCGAGATCCTTCCGCGCGGCAAGGCTGGAGTCGATGTCGAGCGCCTTCATGAGGTCGACGATCGAGGTCCGCCATTCCAGCTTCTCGCCCTTGTGCGCGGCGACCGCCTTATCGACGATCGCGGCCACGTCGACGATCTGCGCGGGAGCGGCGGACGGCGCAGCGGAAGGTGCGGCCGACGGCGCCGAGGCTGAAGGAGCGGAGCCTGCCGGTGCTTCGCCGGAGGTCGCGCTGCCAGCCGGCGCAGCCGCGGCAGGATGGCTGCCGAAGATCGCGCTGACGATTTTACCGAAAATGCTCATGTCTGCTCCCCGAAAAGGATCCGTTGGAAGGGCCTTAAGGTGTCAACCTGTAGGCCAAGTTTCTGTGTCGCGTCCGCTGCCTGAGCGAAGCATGTCACAGCATCAGCTTATCTGCGGCGAAATGACGACCGAATGACATATTCACGGTTGCACTGCGACATCGAATTTCACCCAAGCGTGAGGGACAGCTCCCGCGAATGGGAGTACGCTTTCACTTCAGTTCGCGATCCCCGCCGGTCTTCGCGCCTGGCCTGGAATTGCGATTGTCTATGAAAGAGCGGCCGCGTGCGCCGTTTGCCGGCGCGGCATTCGGCCGCGCGGCAAGGGAGCAAGCGACCATGGCCACACTCTACCAGGGCAATGTCCCTATGGCCCAGCCTGCTGATGCGGCTGGACCGATCATCCGAACCATCCAACTGTCCGATCTGCACGACGCGCTCAAGCGCGGCTGGGAGGATTTCAAGGCGGTGCCGAGCCACGCCATCATCCTCTGCGTCATTTATCCGGTGCTCGGCCTCGTGCTCGCGCGCATCGCCATGGGCTATTCGGTGATACCGCTGTTGTTTCCGCTGGCCGCGGGCTTTGCGTTGATCGGCCCGTTTGCGGCGCTCGGCCTTTATGAACTCAGCAGCCGGCGCGAACGCGGCGAGGACGCCAGCGCCTGGGATGCCATGGACGTGCTGCGCTCGCCCTCCTTCGGCGCCATGCTTGGGCTCGGCACGCTCCTGCTCGCGCTGTTCGTGACCTGGGTTGCGACCGCGCAGGCGATCTATGTGGCGGCGTTCGGCTATGAAGGCGTCACCGGCATTTCGGACTTCCTCAAGCACGTGCTGACCACGCCGCAAGGCTGGTGGCTGATCGTGGTCGGCTGCGGTGTCGGCTTCCTGTTCGCGCTCGCCGCGCTCTGCATCAGCGTTATCTCGTTCCCGTTGATGCTCGACCGGCACGCTAGCGCCGGCGAAGCCATGGTGACCTCGCTGCGCGCCGTAGCGAAGAACCCGGTACCGATGGCGGCCTGGGGCGTGATCGTCGCAGTGCTGCTGGCGCTCGGAACCATCCCGGCATTCCTTGGTCTCGCCGTGGTCATCCCTTTGCTCGGCCATGCCACCTGGCATCTCTATCGCAAGGTGATCGTGTCGGATCCCAATGCAAGGCATGACGCTCCGCCGCCGCGCCCACGCAAGCCGGCGGCTGATTTTCCCGCCAACCTGTTCCCGTGGCGGAATCGGTCGGAGTGAAACGGAATTACATTGCTGCGAGTCCGCCGGTTGATCGCTTACGGACTCGCCCAATATCGTTCCTTTAACCCTGCTCGTAGTTGAGTAGACGCCATAGGTTTATGGGCCTTGTTTTAGCCGCGGTTGGAACCGACATTCCGCGCCGCCGGTCATGCCACTTCACGGAATCGATTTGTTCTGATGACCCCGACGATCTCTCGTCTCGCCCTTGCAGCCTTCGCCCTCACCGCCTCGATCGCTTCAGCCGGGCCCACGCTCGCCGCAGTCGCATGCGGTTCCGGCAATTTCGATGCTTGGGTTGCCGACTTCAAGGCCGAAGCCGCCTCCAAGGGCATCTCGCAGCAGGCGATCACGGCCGGCCTTGCCGGCGTCACGCTGGATCAAAGCGTGCTGTCGCGGGACCGCTCGCAAAAGGTCTTCAGCCAGAGTTTTGAGGAGTTTTCCGGCCGCATGGTGCCGCCGCGCATGCAGCGCGGCTCCAACATGATGAAGCAGTACGGCTCGGTGCTGTCGCGGATCGAGCAGACCTACGGCGTGCCGGGCGAAGTGCTCGTCGCCATCTGGGGGCTGGAGACCGATTTCGGCGTCAATACCGGCAAGTTTCCGACGCTGCGCTCGCTCGCGACGCTCGCGTATGACTGCCGGCGCGCCGAGCAGTTTCGCGGCGAGCTGATGGACGCGCTGCGCATCGTCCAGCGTGGCGATCTCGCGCCGAACGAAATGAAGGGTGCCTGGGCCGGCGAGCTCGGCCAGACTCAGTTCATGCCGTCATCCTGGATGAAATATGCCGTCGACTTCGACGGCAATGGCCGGCGCGACCTCCTGCACAGCCCGACCGACGTGCTCGCCTCGACCGCCAATTATCTTTCGAACTACGGCTGGCAGCGCGGCAAGGATTTTGAGCCCGGCGGCCCCAACTTTGCGGTGCTCCAGCAATGGAATAAGAGCGAGGTCTACGCCAAGACGGTCGCCTATTTCGCGACGCAGCTCGCGCGCGCCCCCTAAAGCATGATCCGGAAAAGTGCGCAGCGGTTTTCCGAAAAAGATCATGCACAAACAATAACCCAACGCGCGATGACGGTTCATGCTGATCTCATCGCGCGTTAGCAAGCTTCAAAGAAATTAGGGCCGATCGCGTCGCGACCGGCCCTCCTTGGCTTCCCTGTCGTTTTACTTGCCCGCGGTGGCGTGCATCGCCTTGTTGAGGTGCGCGCCGCACATACCCATCTTGCCGTTCAGCAGCGCGTCCTGAGCCGCAGCGATCTCCTTCTGCGCGGTGAGCTTGCTGTCGCCGTCGGACATGTTCTCGATCGCGGTCTCGGTCTGCTCGAGATTGGTAGAGCTGCATCCGCCCATCTTCTTCGCGGCCTGCGCGGGAGCGACGGCAAATGCGACGGCGGCGATTGCGATGACCCCTAGTAACGTCTTCATTGTTACCTTCCTTCTCTTATATTGTTGCGCAGCCCGACGTCATTGCCGGAATCTGCGGATGATATTGTTGGTCGACCGCCGCAAGTTTTGAGAATGAATTCCCCGCGAGAATTGCGTGATGTTGCGCGACGCGCAGAGCTCTCATGCGAAATTTCTGATTTTCATTACAGTTTTGTAATTTCGCTCTCACACGCTCGGCGTGTGTGCACCGCAACGAAGATGATGTGGTCGGGGTCACACAGACCGAGCTTGGGCCCAGTGACCAGGCTCGTGCGGGAATCGGTACCGTCCACGCTCGAAGCTGGCTGAGCACTCCAAACGCCCCAGACTCGACAACAGCCTTCCCGTCGATGGCTTCAGAGATGACAAAAGAGTGAACCATTACTCAATTTTATGAATCATAATGCATGCGATTCGCGCATAGGACGGGATGCTGCGAATTCCGCCTGGCGGCTTGCAGCGGGCCTCTCGGCGACATATTTTTGTAACAGATGGAACCAACAGAAAATGCTATAAACCCGTGATTTCACGGGATGTTATTGCGACTTCAGGTCCAGTGGGCCCAGCTCTCGGGCGGGATCGCCAACCGGTTAATCGATCCTTACCGTCGCTATGCGCTGTTCGCTTAGCTGCATCGCAACATCGGAACTTCCGCACTGCAACAGTCCCATCTATATTCATTTCAACGATGACGCCCAGGTCAAGGGTTGAATCGAACTACAGGAGACTACCATGCTGCTCTCGCTCATCCGTATGATCCACGCGTTCCGGGACTATCAGCGCAATGTCGCAGAACTCTCGCAGCTCAGCGATCGCGAGCTGGCCGACATCGGCCTCGACCGCTCGGACATTCCGCGCGTTGCCGCCGGAGCCTACAAGGGCTGATTGGCCCTTCACGGACCGGACCAACCGATAGCGCCCGCCTCGTGCGGGCGTTGTCGTTTCTAGGGTGAGAAACGCCATCACGGCGATTCCACTCGACACTGAAAAGCGCTACCTGTCGCGCCCATGACAGGATCCAACTCCAAGACCGTACACATCATCGGCGCGGGCCTCGCCGGTTCTGAAGCAGCCTGGCAGATCGCCAGATCAGGCGTATCCGTGGTGCTGCACGAGATGCGGCCGAGCCGTATGACCGAGGCCCACCGCACCGACGGACTCGCCGAGCTCGTCTGCTCGAATTCGTTCCGCTCCGACGATGCCGCCAACAACGCCGTCGGCCTCCTGCACGCCGAAATGCGTCGTCTCGGCTCTCTGATCATGCGCGCGGCGGACGCCAACCAGGTTCCCGCAGGCGGTGCGCTGGCCGTCGACCGCGAGGGCTTCTCCGCGGCCGTGACCAAGGCGCTGAACGAGCATCCCCTGATCGAGATCGCTCGCGGCGAGGTCGCCGACCTGCCGCCGGCCGAGTGGGACAATGTGATCGTTGCGACCGGTCCCCTCACCTCCGCGACCTTGGCGGAGGCGATTCGCGAACTGACCGATGAAAACGCGCTCGCCTTCTTCGATGCGATCGCGCCGATCGTGCACCGCGACTCCATCGACATGTCGGTCGCATGGTTCCAGTCGCGCTATGACAAGGTCGGCCCCGGCGGCAACGGCGCCGACTACATCAACTGCCCGATGACGAAGGAGCAGTATGACGGCTTCGTCGCCGCGCTGATTGCCGGCGAGAAGACCGAGTTCAAGGAGTGGGAGACCAACACGCCCTATTTCGACGGCTGCCTGCCGATCGAGGTGATGGCCGAGCGCGGGCCCGAGACGCTGCGTCATGGGCCAATGAAGCCGGTCGGGCTGACCAATCCGAACGATCCGACGACCAAGCCGTACGCGATCGTGCAGCTTCGCCAGGACAACAAGCTCGGCACGCTCTACAACATCGTCGGCTTCCAGACGAAATTGAAGTATGGCGAGCAGCAGCGCATCTTCCGCAGCATTCCAGGCCTGGAGAACGCCGAGTTCGCGCGCCTTGGCGGTCTGCATCGCAACACCTTCCTCAACTCGCCAAAGCTGCTCGACGGCCAGCTCCGCCTGCGCGCGCAGCCGCGGCTGCGCTTTGCAGGGCAGATGACGGGCTGCGAGGGCTATGTCGAATCTGCCAGCATCGGCCTGATTGCCGGCCTCTATGCGGCAGCGGATGCGCGTGGCGAGCAGCTCACGAGCCCGCCCGCGACGACCGCGCTGGGCTCACTGCTCGGCCATATCACCGGCGGCCATATCGAGACGATCGAGCCGGGCACGCGCTCGTTCCAGCCGATGAACATCAATTTCGGCCTGTTCCCGCCGCTCGCGACTCTGCCGACCAAAAAGCCGGATGGCACGCGGCTGCGCGGCAACGAGAAGACGATCGCCAAGAAGCAGGCGCTGAGCGCCCGTGCGCTCGCCGATCTCGATCGCTGGATCGCCGATCACCAAAACATCGCCGCAGCGGCGTGAGCCTGTCATGAGCCTACCCAAAGAAGACGCCGCGGTGCTCGCGGCGCGCTGGACCGAGGGCGTGCTTTTGAAGCGCGACGTGTTCTCGACCGTCGAGCGCGGCCGTTTCAGGAATGAGCCCGAGGAGGTCGATGCGGTGCTGCGCCGGCTCGACGAGGTGCCGTGGTGGTCGTTCGTGCTGGCGCGCCATTTGTTCGCGCGCGAGAAACATGCGCTGGCGCTGGCCAAGGGCCTGAACGTCGGCCCCGAGCTGCTATGGGCCGGGCGTCGCGCGCTGGTCCGCGGCTTCGTCGATGGCGTCGCGCTGCATCTGGCCAAGCCGCACGGCAATGTCGCCTATTTCCGTTCCGCCAAGGACGCGTTGCGCCGGCTGCGCCGCGCCGGCATCTGCCACAACGACCTTGCGAAGGAGCAGAACTGGCTGGTCGGCCGCGACGGCCGCGCCTATGTGACCGATTTCCAGCTCGCCGCCTGCTTTGAGCGTCGCGGTCGGCTGTATCGCATTCTCGCCTATGAAGATCTCCGGCATCTGCTGAAGCACAAGCGCTCCTATGCGCCCGAGGCGCTGACGCCCAGGGAGCGCAAGATCCTCGCCAAGAAATCCTTTGCCGCGAGCCTTTGGCTCGCCACCGGCAAGAAGGTCTATCGCGCGATCACCCGCGGTCTTTTCAATTTCACCGACCGCGAGGGCGGTGGCCGCAGGCTCGTCAACGACGCGCCGGTGCTGGTCGATTTGATCCGCAAGAATCCCGCCGTGCGCGATACCGCCATCGTTGCCTTCGCCGACCGCCGCTCCGGCGTCGGGCTCTACGCCTTCGTCGAGGCGGACCAGTCGGCGCTCGAAGGCCAGCTTCGCAACGAGCTCACGGCTGCGAAGGGACCAAAGCCGCCCGAGCATATCCAGGTCGTGCACGCGCTGCCGCGCGACGCCAACGGCAAGCCGCGCACCGAGATCCTGCAGCTCGTGGCGATGAACCAGCTCGATCTCATCGAGCCGATGATCACGAGCGACCAGGACCGCGCCTTCCTGAAGGATATCCTGGAGCAGCGCAAGAATTTGCGCGACCGGTTTAACTTCGAGGCGGATCTGCCGACGAGCTAGCTGCGGCTCACGTACAGCGCGCGCTCAGGCCGGATTCGCCGAGCTTGGCCATGACCTCGTCGAGATGCGCGGCATCGCGCGTCTCGATGACGAGCTGAAGCAGCGTCGCCTTGGCCGGCAGATCGGAGAACGTCCGCTGGTGCGAGACCTCGATGATGTTGGCGCCGGCCTCCGCCAGCAGTGCCGCCACGGCGGCGAGCTGGCCCGGCCTATCGGGGATGTCGAGCGACAATTGCGTCAGCCGTCCTTCGCGCGCGAGCTCGCGGGTCAGCACCGAGGCGATCAGCCGCGTGTCGATGTTGCCGCCGCTCAGGACAAGGCCGACCTTCTGGCCGGCAAAGCGCGAGGGATCGCTCATGATCGCCGCGAGCCCAGCGGCGCCCGCGCCCTCCACCACCGTCTTCTCGATCGAGATCAGGGTCGCTACCGCGCGTTCGAGCTCGGCCTCGTTCACCAGCGCGATGTCGTCGACGAGGCGGCGGACTATTTCGGTCGTGATCCTGCCTGGCGACTTCACCGCGATGCCTTCGGCGAGCGTGTCGCCGCGCGCGGGCAGGTTGCCGTCATGGATGGCGTTGTACATCGAGGGATAGAGCCAGGCCTCGACGCCGAGAATTCGTAAAGACGGCTTGAGCGCCTTGGCCGCAATGGCGATGCCGCTGATCAAGCCGCCGCCGCCGATCGGGACGACCAGCGTATCCAGCTCCGGCACCGCCTTGAGCATCTCGAGCCCGACCGTCCCCTGCCCGGCGATGACGAGCGGATCGTCATAGGGATGGACGAAGATCATGCCGCGCGCCTCGCCATGCGTGCGCGCGAACGCGGCGGCCTCTTCCAGGGTCGTGCCGGTGACGATCACCTCGGCGCCGTGATGCCTGGTGTTCTCGATCTTCACCATCGGCGTGCCGACCGGCATCACGATGGTCGCGGGAATGCCGAGGCGCTTGGCGTGATAGGCAACGCCCTGCGCGTGGTTGCCGGCCGACATCGCGATGACGCCGCGTTGCCGCTCCTCCGCTGAGAGCGCGGTCAGGCGGTTGAGGGCGCCGCGCTCCTTGAACGAGGAGGTGAACTGGAGATTTTCGAACTTGAGCCAGAGATCGCAGCCGCAGATCGCGCTCAGCGTCCGGCTGTAATTGCAGGGCGTCTCGACGATGGCGCCGCGGACAACGTCCGCAGCCGCGCGCACGTCGGCGAGGACGACCGCCGAATCCGGCGTGTCGTGCAAGGTGGTGTCGAGTGCTTCGGCCATAGGGCAATATAGGGCATCTGGCCTGCCGCGGCGATACGGGAGCCGCTATTTAGTAAATTGCCGCGACCGCGCCGCGCGCCAGAGCGTCCACAGGGTTCCTAGCCGCGACGGCGGCTGCGGCAGGAAGGGATTGCGATCCGCGCGGGACAGGCGCGCCAGATCGCGGCGCGCCGTTGCCAGCGGCAGGAACGCCAGCCTTGCCGGCGGTGGTATCTCCGCCAGCAGCGAGGTCGCCGTCGCGATATGCTTTCGCGCCTCGCTCGTGAGCTCATCCAGCGCCGCGCGCAGCGCCGGCGTCTCCTTGCGGCCAAACACCTCCTCGACTGTGCTGCCGTGGCCTTCCAGGAGTTGCTGCGGTACGAAGAGCTGGCGATGCGCGGCATCGCGCGGCAGGCTGGCGATCACCTGCACCATGCCCTGCGCGAAGCCGGCGTGACGGGCGAGATGATCGATCGCTTCCGACGGCCGCGCGCAGATCCATGCGGCAAGCGACAACAGCGCCGAGCACGTTTCGGTCAGATACCCCTCAAGCGCCGCCATGGTCGGCATCGGATCATTGTAGAGGTCGAACTGATGCTCCTCGACGAGCCGCGATAACGGCTCGACCGGCAGATTATAGTCGCGGATCGCGACCAGGAGCTCGGCGGCGACGGGATTGCCCTCGGCGCTGCCATGGACATGGCCAGCCAGCATGTCGGTCCACCATTGCAGGCGGATTTCGCCGGGCAGCGGCTGGGTCACCTGATCGCGGACGCGGACGATCTCGGCGTTGAAGGCATAGAGCGCGAGCAGGGCGCGGCGCTCATTGGCTGATACGAACAGGGTCGCGGCGTAGCGCGCGAAATCGTGGCTGCGCACGAGATCGGCACAGAAGGCGGCGTCGGCAGCCGGTGCTCCACTCATGGCACGGCGATCAGGGCCGCCGCGACCCGCCGTCGCTCGCCGATCATGATGTTGTAGGTGCGCAGCGCGGGGCCAGTCTGCATCGTGTCCAGCACCACCCTCACCGCCTTCAGCGCCTGGCGCAGCTCCGGCGGCGGCAGCCACACGCCGGCTCCCGTGCCGACCAGGAGCGTGTCGATGCTGTTGGCCGCGGCAAAGACCCGCTCCAGCGAGTAGCGGTCGATCTTGGCGGGGTCGGTCACGTCCCACGCCCAGATCGCGTCGGGCAGGCACAGCAGCGAGCCGCGATGCGACATGCCGGCAAAGGCAAAGCCGCCCTTGCCATAGGCGTCGATCGGCGCCGAGCGCGGGAAATGTGGAGCGTTGGGATCGCCGGCCATGGGATTCGTCCGACTAGAGCATGATCCGGACCCGGAGGGCCGCGTTAGCGCAAAGTGTGCAGCGGTTTTCCGAAACGATCATGCTCAAACAACACGCTGAAGCGCGATGATGATTCACCCTAACCTCATCGCGCGTTGGGCTACTGCCCTCGCAAACTCCTGCGAGGGCACGCGGTTCGGATCATGGCCGATTTTTCTTCGCCGGCGTAGCCGTATCCACGGCGTCCTCGCGGTGTTCGCCGACGCCGAGATAGATCAGGATCGGGGCCGCGATGAAGATCGAGGTGTAGGTGCCGACCAGCACGACGCCGAACATCATCACGGCGGTGAAGCTGTGGATGGCGTGGCCGCCGAAGATCAGCAGCGCGAGCAAGGCCAGCGTCACCGTGACGTGGGTGATGATCGAGCGCGACAGCGTCGAGTTGATGGACTCGTTCAGGAGCTGCGGCATCGGCATCTTCTTGTAGCGCCGCAGCATCTCGCGGATACGGTCGTAGATGACAACGGTGTCGTTGAGCGAGTAGCCGAGAATCGTCAAAAGCGCCGCGATGCTGGTCAGGTCGAAATCGACCTGGCTGATCGACATGAATCCGATCGTCAGCACGATGTCGTGCACGTTGGCGATCATGGCGCCGAGCGCGAACTGCCACTCGAAGCGGAACCAGAGATAGATCAGGATCGCGACGATCGCGAGCATCAGGCCGAGCATGCCGTAGGCGAGCAGCTCGCCGGAGACGCGCGGGCCAACCACTTCGACGCGGCGGTATTCGACGGTGTCGCCGAGCGCGCCGCGCACCTTCTGCACCGCCTCCTGCTGGGCAGCATCGCCGCCCGGCTGCTCCGCAACGCGGATCAGGACGTTCTCGGGGCCGCCAAATTGCTGCAACTGGACTTCGCCGAGTCCCAGCGCGTCAAGCGCGGTACGCATCGCCGCAATGTCGGCGGTGCCGGACTTGGCCTGCACTTCCAGAAGCGTGCCGCCGCGGAAGTCGATGCCGAAATTCAGGCCGTGGGTGAAGAACAGCGTGATCGCGACGATCGATAGCGCTGCCGAGATCGGAAAGCTGATGCGGCGGAAGCGCGTGAAGTCGAAATGCGTATCGTCCGGGACGATTCGCAGCGACGGCAATAGGCCGAGGGCCGCAACCACGGTGAGGATGGCAATGAGGACGCCAAGCCCGATGAGAACGAAGTGAGTCACAATCAGGCTCCTAGATCGGCACGCTCTGCGGCCGCTTCCACCGCACCCACCAGGCCACGATCAGCCGGGTCAGCGTAAAGGCGGTGAACACCGTGGTGATGATGCCGATGCCGAGCGTCACGGCGAAGCCACGCACCGGACCGGTGCCGATGTAGAACAGCACGGCAGCAGCAATGAAGGTCGTGATGTTGGAATCGAGGATGGTCGCAAGCGCCCGCTTGAATCCGGCGTCGATCGCCGAGATCGCGTTGCGGCCGCCGCGCAGCTCCTCGCGGATGCGCTCGTAGATCAGCACGTTGGAGTCGACCGCGATGCCGACGGTGAGCACGATGCCGGCGATGCCGGGCAGCGTCAGCGTGGCGTTGAGCAGCGACAACAGGCCGAAGATCATGGCAACGTTGATCGCCACCGCGATGTTGGCGAACAGGCCGAACAGCCGGTAGGTGAGCAGCATGAAGACGATAACCATGATCGAGCCGACATAGGCCGCAAGCTCGCCCTTCTCGATCGAGTCCTGGCCAAGGCCGGGACCGACGGTGCGCTCCTCGATGACGGTCAGGGGCGCCGGCAGCGCGCCGGCGCGCAGCAGGATGGCGAGGTCGTTCGCCGACTGTACCGTGAAGCTGCCGGAGATCTGGCCCTGGCCGCCCGTGATCGGCTCGCGGATGACAGGCGCCGAGATCACCTCGTTGTCCAGCACGATCGCGAACGGCAGGCCGACATTCTCCTGCGTGGCCTGCGCGAATTTGCGCGCACCCGACGTGTTGAACTTGAAGTTGACGATCGGCTCGCCGGTGCGCTGGTCGAAGGCCGCCTGGGCATCGGTCAGGTCGCCGCCGGAAACCAGCACCTGCTTCTTCACGACATAGGGTACCTTGGGAGAGCTCGCACTCATCAGGAGCTCGGATTCGGGCGGCAGGCTGCCCCTCTGCGCCTGATCGGGCGGCACCGAGGGGTCGACCATGCGGAATTCCATCTTCGCGGTCTTGCCGAGCAGCTCCTTCAGGCGGGTCGGATCCTGCAGGCCCGGCACCTGGACCAGGATGCGGTCGGTGCCTTGCCGCTGGATCACCGGCTCGACGGTGCCGAGCTGGTTGACGCGGCGTTCGACGATCTGGATCGATTGCTCGATGGTCTGACGCACGCGCTCGGTGATCGCGGCCTGCGGCACGGTCAGGCGAATCAGCCCGCCGCCGGCATCACTGACCTCCAGGCTGCGCTGGCCGTTGGAGCCGAGCAGCCCGCCGAGCGGCTGGGAGAGGTCGCGCAGCTTGGACAGCGCGTTCTGAAGGTCGGTATCTTTAACACGGACCTCGACCGCATCGCCCTTGGATGACAGCCCGGTGTAGCCGATCTTGGCCTCACGCAGCACGCGGCGGACGTCGTCGCGAACCTGGTCGAGCTTCTCCTTCTTGACGTAGTTGGAATCGACCTCGAGCAGCAGATAGGACCCGCCCTGAAGGTCGAGGCCGAGCACCAGGCGGCGCTGCGCCCAGGCGGGCCAGGTCTTGACCTGTGCTTCGGGGAAGAAGTTCGGGACCGCGCAGAGGCACACGATCAGCGCCGTCAGGATGATCCCCAGCGCCCTCCACCGCGTGAAATACAACATCGAGTGAACCTGTCAGATCAGAAGAATACGAGGCTCGAGCGAGCGATCAGCTCGCCGAGTCGTCCTTGGCGCTCTCCTTGGCCGGCTCGCCCTTGGCGCGCACGCCGGAGATCATCTGGCGCATCTGCCGCACCCGCACGCCGTCGGAAATTTCGAACTCGATCTGGTCGTCGTCGACGACCTTGGTGACCTTGCCGACGAGGCCGCCCGACGTCACGACCGTGTCGCCGCGGCGGATGTTCTTCACGAGATCGGCATGGTCGCGCACCTTCTTCTGCTGCGGGCGCAGAATCAGGAAGTACATGATCACGAAGATCAGGGCGAACGGCAGCAGCGACATCAACATGCTGTTGGTGTCGCCGGCGCCCGCGGCCTGGGCATACGCAGGGGTAATGAACATTCGGACGATCCTCGTGAACGGGAGAAGGCCGGCATCGGCCCCTTTGGGCAGCCGGGTCGGTCAAATTTCGCGCGGACTATAGCGGCAGCGGTCCCAATTGCAACGCTGCCAGACTGACGATTTGGCCATCTTGCGGGAGGCGCTCAGGCCCGATAAGGCTGCATTCTCAGGAACTTCGGACATGCCCAGAAAACCAAGCAAAACCGCCGCCGGGAAGGCCACCAAGACCGCTGTTAAGACCCCTGCCCGAAACCCCACCCGCCTCGCGGCAAAACGACCCAAGGCTCAAACCACCGACCTCGCGCAGGAGCGCATCGTGCGTGCGCTGGAGACCATTGCGACGCACCTTTCGACCCAGGCACCTGCGACCGCCGCGCCCGTCTCGTTCGAGCGTGCCGACGCCTTCGTCTGGCATCCGGACGGCCGCCTGTCGGCGGTGCCGCGAGTCAGCCGCGTCGATCTCTTCCTGCTCAAGGGCATCGACCGGATGCGCGACATCCTGATCGAGAACACCGAGCGCTTCGCGAACGCCCTTCCCGCCAACAACGCCCTGCTCTGGGGCGCGCGCGGCATGGGCAAGTCGTCACTGGTGAAGGCCGCCCATGCCAGCATCAATGCGGACCGCAAAGCCTCCGACAAACTAAAGCTGATCGAGATTCATCGCGAGGACATCGAGACGCTGCCCGCGCTGATGGAGCAATTGCGCGGGTCGTCCTTCCGCTTCATCGTCTTTTGCGACGATCTCTCCTTCGACGGCAATGATGCGTCCTACAAATCGCTGAAGGCCGTGCTCGAAGGTGGCATCGAGGGCCGGCCCGACAACGTTATCCTCTACGCCACCTCCAACCGCCGTCATTTGCTCGCACGCGACATGATCGAGAACGAGCGCTCCACTGCGATCAACCCGGGGGAAGCGGTCGAGGAGAAGGTCTCGCTGTCGGACCGCTTCGGCCTGTGGCTCGGCTTCCACCGTTGCAGCCAGGACGAGTACCTCGCCATGGTCCACGGCTATTGCGGCCATTTCGGCATCAAGGTCGACGACGAGGCGCTGGAGCGCGAGGCGCTGGAATGGTCGACCACGCGCGGTTCACGCTCCGGCCGCGTCGCCTGGCAGTTCGTGCAGGAGCTTGCGGGGCGGCTGGGTGTGAAGCTGACGGCGAATTAACGTCCGGAAGGTCGCGCCCCACCTACAACTGTCATTCCCTGCGAAAGCGGGGAATCCAGATGCTATGGGGTAAGCGGCGACTGGGGTAAGCGGCGGTGAGGGTGT
>NZ_JBANAZ010000086.1:0-34850 GCF_059803455.1 Bradyrhizobium sp. UFLA05-108
ATGCCTTCACCCCCGAGGAATGCGCCAACTACCTCAAAAATTCAGGCTATCGAACTTAATGCCATCACGCTTTAGCGTGCGCGCCACCCGCAGCACGCGGTGATAGCCGCGCGCCGACAGCCGCATGGTCTCGGCCGCATCGCGCAAGAGTTTTTGGCCTTGCGCTTCGGGCTTTGCGATCTCCTCGAGCACCGAGGCTGGTGCCTCCGCATTGGTGCGGACGTTCGGCAACCCCGCGGCCTGATAACGCGCGCGCTGAATATCGCGCGCCGCGGCGACGCGCGCGGCGACTTCCGCTGATCCTTCCGCCGGCGGTGGCAGGATCAGGTCGGCCGCGGTCACCGCCGGCACCTCGATGCGCAGGTCGATGCGGTCCATCAGGGGACCCGAGATGCGCGCCTGGTAGTCCGCCGTGCAGCGATCGATGCGGCCGCGCTTGCAGGCATAGCCGGGCTCGAAGGCGTTGCCGCAACGGCACGGATTCATCGCTGCGACCAGCATGAAGCGGGCAGGGTAGGTGACGCGGTGATTGGCACGCGACACCGAGACCTCGCCGTTCTCCAGCGGCTGGCGCAGCGAATCCAGCACGCGCGGATCGAACTCCGGAAGCTCGTCGAGGAACAGGACGCCCTGATGCGCGAGCGAGATCTCGCCGGGCTTTGCGCGCATGCCGCCGCCGGTCAGTGCGGCCATGCTGGCAGAATGATGCGGCGAGCGGAACGGCCGCCGCGAGGTCAGCGCGCCGCCTTCGATCTCGCCGGCGACGGAGGCGATCATGGAGACCTCCAAAAGCTCGCCCGGCGACAGCGGCGGCAGGATCGAGGGCAGGCGCGCGGCCATCATCGATTTGCCGGCGCCTGGCGCGCCGATTATCAACAGGTGAGTTCGTCAATGACAAGACCGCGGTGTCGCCGCAGGCCACCGGCTTGTCAGACGCCGCCGCGTCCCGTGGTTCTTAGGAAACGGGTCGTTCCGCAGGTGGACCTACGTTTTCGCGTGGTCCTCCCGGCCGACTTCAAAACTCCCCGCTTAAAGGCCGCTGCGGCCGCCGAGGTTACAGCAGGAGGGCGCATTCACGCGGTAGCGCCTTGCCGTTGCTGATCGTCTCGGTATGCCTTTGTTTCTGTCAGGCACATGGCGCTCTCAAGTACGGAGCGACAAAGCTCCTCCCGAGCATGATGTTGACGAGCTTGCAATGCGTGCTTTTCCTCTCGAAGAGCTTTGCTCTCTTCAATAGCGAGCTGAGCGCGAGCAAAAAGCGGATCAATCATCGGACGACAATGGGCCCGGATGAGCTTAGTTGCTATTGCCTGTGTTATTTTCGTCCGTGCCTTTCGGAAACGGCTTGTAAGTCTCGCGCCCGAGGAACGTATCGGCGCATGGCTTCCTCAGCACCGCAAGGGCTTCGCGAATACTGTCACTGGCCATTTCGAGATGTGCGGTATCGATTGATAAAGGATGGAAGATTTGACCGATAATCGGCATAGCCGCGCTCCCTGACTTTGCAGGCGGGAGCACAGCAGTGTCTCTCAGCCACCGACGCCTACGGGCAGAGCCTCGGCCGGTGATGCAAAGACTATACACCTGATGCGGCGAGGTTGCTTGCACTTCCTCTATTCTTTGGCCGGTTCTGGATGCCAGAACTTGGAACTTCGATTTGCCAGCGCAAGTGGACACTCGAAGGAACCGCGAACCGCCCCCAAGCGGCTTTATTGCTGCTTGGTGGGCGTCATTGACGGCTTCTTATGGAGAAGCGTGTGGCCCCAACGAAACCATGTGATTTCGTCAATGGAAAATTGGGGTCGCGATGGGCACACAAGGCGACATCGCCCGTTGGCGTCGTATGAAAGAGGCCGCCTTATTCCGATGGCTGTAATTCCTTAGAATTGAGCCGGCGCTCGATGCACTCGGATGCAGAGCCGCATCACGTAAACAGTGGCTTTGAGGGCGCAATGCCGGAGGTTCCGACGTGAAACAGTCGTGTGGGGCCGGAGTTATGGTAACGAACGATGTCGTCGGAGGCGCATGATGGACGCTCACACACTGAAGCCGGCCGCAACCCTAGCAAAGCTCGCCAGAACTCCATTCGCCGGCGAGAGCCCGGAGTACCGCACGGCGCGCGTGGCGCTGGTTGCCGAGGAAATCGAATTCCGCCGCCACATGACGCGGCTCACCGAACAGCGCCGTTCGCTTCCCCCCGGTCCTGTCATCGAGAAGGACTATCGCTTCAAGGACGCCAACGGCTCCGAGTTGGGGCTCATGGACCTGTTCGGCAGACACAACGCGCTGGTGACCTACTTCTGGATGTTCGGGCCGCAACGCGAGCGACCGTGTCCGATGTGTACTAACTGGCTCGGCGCGGTGAATGGCAACGCGGCCGACATCAAGCAGCGCGTCGCGTTGAAGGTGCTCGGCCGCTCGCCGGTGCCGCGACAACTTGCATTCGCGCAGGAGCGCGGCTGGCGCAATCTGGATTTCGTACAGACCATTGGCGACGACTACGCCAAGGATATCGGGTCGCTGAAAGGCGACGGCTCGGAATGGCCGGCGATCACTGTGTTCAAGCGCGACGGCGATAAAGTGCGGCTGTTCTGGGCCGCTGAGATGACGGCAGATATGGCCGATCCGGGCGAAGACCCGCGTCTGGCTCCTGACGTCGCCTCGTTGTGGTCTATTCTGGATCTGACGCCAGACGGACGCGGCAAGGACTGG
Organism: Bradyrhizobium sp. UFLA05-108; assembly: GCF_059803455.1. NCBI lineage: Bacteria > Pseudomonadati > Pseudomonadota > Alphaproteobacteria > Hyphomicrobiales > Nitrobacteraceae > Bradyrhizobium > Bradyrhizobium sp. UFLA05-108. Next base: position 2,713 of record NZ_JBANAZ010000086.1, read on the forward strand.
TATCCGAAGCTGAGTTACTGAGAGCGGTCGTTGCAGTAGGAAAACGCAATCTCGAAATGGCGTTGTGCGCCATCGGGTCAAAAGCAGATATCAGCCAACAGTCCTCGTCCGCTCTGGATCAATCGCGACAGAGCTGGCCGGGCAGATATTCCGGTGATGTCCGCTACGCTGTCAAAGCGGAAGTAATTTCAACAGGTACAGCCCCGAGGCGATCAGCGCCGAGCGCACCCGCTCGCGGTCCTCCGAGACCGCCTTGTCCGGAAGACCGACGATGGCAAAGGCCGGCAGGCCAGGCGCAACCTGGACCTGCACGTCGACCGCGCGGGCCTCGATCCCCTCGAAGGCGACGGTAGAAACCCGCTGTACCATGCTCGAACCAGCCTGCCCTTTCCTGCAATCGAGGCTAGCAGGCGGCCGTTCGCCTGGCAAGAACAATACGGGAACGGTTGTCGGGGCCCAGAGCATTTCCTAACGAGGCGTAAACGGGGCGGGGAGAGTAAGTCTCGAATGCGAGCCGATCCGCTCAGCACATCCCAACGAATGTTCGGTACGTGTAGGAGTGCGGGATGGGCCGTGATCTAACAAGTGAACAATCGAGATGCTTGCAAATCGCCGGAGAAGCGAACGTCGGGTGTGCAGTCGGCTTGCCAAGATTCATCTTGGCGCGGGGTCGCTGCCGAGGGATTGCACGATCACGGATATTTCCGATGGCGGTGTGAAAGTGGTGGCGGAGTTTCTGGAGGTGCCGCCGCAGTTCACCATCATCTTCGCACCGGATTATTCCCGCCAGTGCCAGCTCCGCTGGCGCATCGGCTGCGAATTCGGCGCCGAATTCATCGATTGAGATCGATTGGGGCGGCCGGGTCGCCCGTCCTTAACGGGAAATTAGCGTTAATCGGGAAAGCATCTCTGATCAGTCGCCGACGGTAGATCAGAGTATGTCCCAGCGTTCGTCCCTTGTCGCTTCCCCGGCACGATGGCTGTTGCCCGCGCTTTTCGCGCTCGGACTTTGCGGCTGCCAGACCACGGGACTCGAGGACATCACCGGCGCGCTCGGCGCCACGTCGGAAAAGGCCCACGAGGCCAAGCCCGATATGGACGCCTTGCGCGAGCGCTACCGGGCGACCCCGAGCGATCCCGAGATCGCGCTGCAATACGGCAAGGCGTTGCGCGAGAACGGCCAGCGCTCGCAGGCCGTCGCCGTGCTCGAGCAGGCCGTGCTCACCCACTCGAGCAACAAGCCGCTGCTTGCAGCCTATGGCCGCGCGCTCGCCGACAGCGGCAATTTCCAGCAGGCCTTCGATGTGCTGAGCCGCGCGCATACGCCGGAGGATCCCGACTGGCATATCCTGTCGGCGCAAGGCGCGGTGCTCGATCAGCTTGGTCGCAACGAGGAGGCGCAGCAATATTACGGCAGCGCCTTGAAGATCGTGCCGGACGAGCCGTCGGTGCTGTCCAATCTCGGCCTGTCCTACGTGCTGCAGAACAATCTGCCCAAGGCGGAGGAGACGCTGCGCCGTGCCCATGAGCGCGCGCCGCAGGATGCGCGGGTGCGGGCCAATCTCGCGCTCGTGGTTGGACTACAGGGTCGTCAGGCCGAAGCCGAGGGCATCGTGAAGGCCGATCTGCCGCCGGACGAGGCCCAGGCCAAGGTCACGGCGCTGCGGCAGCTCCTCGCCAAGAAGCAGCAGCGGGCGGAGAAGTAGCGTCGCCCGAGCGCCAACCTAGTTCTACTGGGTCATGAGCACTCTTTTCCCCATCCTGAGGAGCGCGGAACGCGCGTCTCGAAGGATGGCCGTGGGTGAGATGCGGGCCTTCATGGTTCGAGACGCGCTCTGCGCTCCTCACCATGAGGCTCTGGTGACGCAGTAAGACTACGACGCTTTGCGATGCGGCGCGGATTCGCGCTTCGGCTTGCGCTTCAGCTTCTTCAAGAGCGGCGCCAGCAATGACTGCCTCGGCTTCTTGACATCGCCGCGCCCGGCGAGCCGGTTGGCGAGGTTCTGGAACGTCTCGGCGGTGCGATGGCTCTTGGAGACTTCGGAGATCATCTGGCCGTTATTGGCGGCGGTCGAGAACAGCCTTGAATCGAAGGGAATGACCGCGACCGGCTGGCTTTCCATGGTCTTGGCGAAGGCCTTGACCTCGATCTCCGCGCGCTTGTGCATGCCGACCTGGTTGAGGCAGTAGAGCGGCGGCCGATCGTTGGGCCGCGCGGCCTTCAGCACGCTCAGCATGTTCTTGGTGTTGCGTAAGTTGGCGAGATCGGGCTCGGCCACGATCACGATGTCGTCGGCGTTGATCAGCGCGCGGCGCGTCCAGCCCGACCATTGATGGGGCACGTCGAGCACGATGCAGGGTGTGGTCATCCGCAGCGTATCGAACACGGCGTCGAAGGCTTCGGCGCCGAAATCATAGACGCGGTCGAGGGTGGCGGGTGCTGCCAGCAGGCTGAGACGCTCGGTGCATTTGGCGAGCAGGCGCTCCATCAGCGCGGTGTCGGGGCGCTCCTGCGTCAGCACCGCGTTGGCGATGCCCTGCACCGGATCCTGGTTGTAGTCGAGGCTCGCGGTCCCGAAGGCGAGATCGAGATCGATCACGACGGAATCGAGCGCCAGATCGCGCGCGATGGTCCAGGCGACGTTGTGCGCGATCGTCGATGCGCCGACGCCGCCCTTGGCGCCGACCACGGCGATGACGCGACCGGTGATGATGGCTTCCGAGGCCGAGAACAGGCTGCAGATCGAGCGCACGACGTCGATGGTCTCGACCGGTCCGATCACGTAGTCGTTGACGCCGCGACGCAGCAGCTCGCGATAGGGCGCCTCGTCGCTCGGATTGCCGATCACGACGACGCGCGTGCCGGGATCGCAGACGCCGGCGAGATCGTCGAGCCCTTCGAGGATGTCGCGCGTGCCGTCGGATTCGATCACGATCACGTTCGGCGTCGGCATCGAGCCATAGGCTTCGACCGCTGCCGCAAGGCCGCCCTCCTTGACGGTGAGATGGGCCTTCGCGAGCCGGCGGTCCTGGCCGGCCGCCGTGATCGCGTCATAGGTCTGCTCGGTCTCGCAAAACGCCTGCACCGAGACCCGCGGGACCGGCGCGATGTGCTCGTCGGGATGCTGCGGAGCGTCGTCGTCTTCGTATTGGCCGCTCATTGTCATTTGCCCGTGTCGCTGAGTTTGGCCTTGTCGGCGTCGGGGTAGGTCGTCGAGGTCGGCATGCCCTTGCGGTACTTCTCGAACGCGATCGCGCGCCGCTCGGCATAGGCGGGTGTTTCGGCGCGTGGCTGCTCGAGATCGGCGGGGTTGTCGATCATCGCCGCGAGGTTGCGCTGTGTCGCGCAGCCGAGATTGAAGTATGGCTTGTTCTCGTTGTAGCCGGGGTCGAAGATCGACGGCCCGGTATCCTCCGGCCACAGTCCGCAGGGACCTGCAACCGCGGCGATCCTCGAGTAGCTCAGGCGGATGGTCGGCAGCAGGGCGGGATCATCGGGGCGATAGGCGCGGTGCACGATGCCGCGCGCGGGCACGCCACCGGCCGCCAGCACCGAGCGGATTTCGTGGTAGGTCGCAGCCGCAGCGCGGGCGTTCCTGGTGTCGACGGGCACGTCGACCACGACGGCGCCGGTGCCTTCATGCGCCCAGTCCCGCGCGATGCCGATGACGTCGGCGCGCTGCGCTTCTGACAGGCCACCGCGTGCCTGGCCGACGAAGATCACGATCGAGCGCTTGGCCTCCTGCACCGCGATCGGATGGCGCTGCCGGTAGTCGGTCGGCACCGTCTGGGTGATGACCTCCTCGGTGGTGTTGCACGCACCGAGCGTGACGGCGAGGCCCATCAGCGCGACCGCGAGGCGCAGCTTCTTGCGGCAATCGACCGGTAATTTCGTCATCGCTTCATCCCCCTCGTGTTGAAGCTCGTTCGTCTCAGTCGATGATGAAGCCAAAATCGCCCTGGTAACCGGTGACGGGATCGATGTGGTGCGCGATGCCGTAGAGACGGTTCATGCGGCCGAGCAGCGCCGACTGCGAATCCGATGGCGGCGCAAACCCGTCATTGGGCCGGGACAGCTCCTTCTGCGCGACCGCGCGCACGACATAGGGCGTCACGATCACCATCAGCTCGGTTTCGTTGTTCACGTAGTCCTGGCTGCGGAAGAGTTGACCGAGGATCGGGATCTGGTCGAGGCCGGGCAGGCCGTTGATCGCCTGCTTGGTCTGCTGCTGGATCAGGCCGGCCATCGCCATCGAGCCGCCCGACGGAATCTCGAGCGAGGTCTCGGCGCGGCGGGTCTGGATCGAGGGGATCGTGACGGAGCTCGTCGTGCTCGAGGAGATCGACTGCGAGACGGTGATCGCGTTGGTGTTCGACAGCTCCGAGACCTCGGTCATCACGCGCAGGCTGATGCGGCCCTCGCTCAGCACCACGGGCGTAAAGTTCAGGGAGATGCCGAACTTCTTGTAGGAGATCTGCGTGGTGCAGACATGCGTGACGGGATCGCAAGCGTAGCCTCCCGGAATCGGGAATTCGCCGCCTGCGATAAAGGTCGCTGATTCACCCGAGATAGCGGTCAGGTTCGGCTCGGCCAGCGTCTTCACGACACCGGCGCTTTCCATGGCGCGGATGGTTGCGGCGACCGTGACCGATCCCTTGGAGAGGGCGCCCAGCCCAAGCCCGTTGCCGCTGACCAGGGGCCCGCCACTCACCGTGAACGGGTTGGAATTGTTGAAGTTCACGACCGCCGTGCCGGCATTCAGGCTGGCGCTGAGATCGACGCCCATCTGCTTGATGATGTCTCGGCGCATCTCGGCGACCACGACCTTCAGCATCACCTGGTCGCGGCCGCGCACGACGATGTTGTTGACGACCTTGTCGGCGTTACCGACCAGTTTCGCGGCGACGTCGCCGGCCTGCTGAGCCTCGACCGGGCTCGACACCGAGCCCGTCAGCATGACGCCGTCACCGACGCCTTCGATCTGGACGCCCGGCATCGACTGCCGGAGCGCGGCGCGCACGCCGTTGAGGTCGCGCTTCACCGCGATGTCGTAGGCGGCGACCTGCTGGCCGTCGGACGAAAAGAACACGACGTTGGTCTGCCCGACCGCGCTGCCGATGATGTAGGCGCGCTGTGCGGAGCGGATCACGGCGTTGGCGATCTTGGGATCGGCGACGAGCACGTCCTTCACCTCGCGCGGCAGGTCGATCACCACCGACTTGCCGACGCCGAGCGCGAGGAAGCGTGTCCTGGCCGGAGCGATCGTTGCGACCGGTGACACGCCGAGGTCAGGCGCCTGCACCGGGGTCTGGTCGCCGACCGGTGCGTCCGCCGCGATCGCCGGTGCTGCGGCGAGGCCGAGCATCAGCATGATCCCCATCCCGAAAGAACGCGCGCGATTCCCCCGAATGCGCAGCGCGTTCCGATACTCCCCACTCTTCATCCCGGGTATCCCCATCACTTCTGTGACGATGTGCTTGAAACGCCGTAACGAACAACGTTCACGCTGGCTCCCCGCTTCGCGGGTTGTTCGTCGTCGGATTTGTCGGCGACCTTGGCGTCGGCGATGCTGCGCAGCGCCAGCGTCAGTTGGCCGGTCTGCCGCGAGCGGGCCAGCGTCTCGGCCTGCTCGGGCTTCAATTCGAGCGTCACCGTCTTGCCGACGACGCTGTTCTGTCCGTCCTTTTCCTTCGGTGCCTGGTCGATCGCCAGCACGCGGATGTTGGACAGGATGATTTCGGTGGACACGACATCGGCGCCGCCGTTGGCGCCCGCGTTCCTGTCGCGCCGGGTGAGAAGCACGTCGACCCGGTCATTCGGCAGGATGAAGCCGCCGGCGCCGGTCTCGGCGGAAATTTCGGTCGAGATCGCCCGCATCCCTGAGGGCAGGATCGCGGCCATGAAGCCCGAGCCGTCGGCCTTCACCAGCTTCTGCTCGCGGATCGGCTCGCCCTGCATCAGCGGCGTGCGCGCGATCGAGCCGGCAATTTGGCTCACGGCGTCGGGACGGTCTTCGCGGTGGATGAAGCTGCCGCTCGCGGCAGACGCCGGCCAGGTCTGCCATTGCAGGTCTTCCTGCTTGACGGTCTGGCCAAGGCCGATGTCGGATTTTGCGACGAGAACCTCGACCGTGGGCAGCTGCACGGCCACGGGCGCTGCCGCAGGTGCCGGCCTGTTGTCATAGCTGCTCGCCAGATACGCGGCGATGCCGCCTGCGCCGAGCGCGATGATGAGGACGACGATGCGTGCGGTATTCATACGCTGCTACTCTTACGCGGGATGCTCGAACCGCACGTGGCGGGGTTCCCCGTCGTCGATGAGTAGGCAGTAAAAGTATAAGGGGTGTTGCGAGGCCGAATGTGATCGCCGGTCACGCAGCGGGTTTTGGCTGCATGGTGAACGCCGCGTTATTCGGAAAGAAATAACTCCGTAGATTCACGCAAGGGAAAAGGGGTTTTGTGTCTGTGCGTGACGCGACATGGTGAACGCGTGGTTAGCTCGCGAGGAGAAAGCTTGTTGCGACGGAGCAAGGCGATCTTCCCTCGATGTCGTCCTGGCGTAAGCCAGGACCCATTACCCCAGCGAAATGTTGCAGCAGGAGGTGATGGCCACAGCCGCTCTCAAGACGAACCTTTGGGGTAATGGGTCCTGGATCGGCGCTCGCTCTGGACAAACGCTGCGCGTTTGCCAGGAGCTCGCTTGTCCAGGACGACATGAGAGAGTTACAGCGCGTGCGGATTACTTGCTTCGCTTCTGCTCGATCACGTCCCAGATCTTCGCCGCGACGTCCGGCCCGCCGAGCCGGGAGATTGCGCGAATACCGGTGGGCGAGGTCACGTTGATCTCGGTGAGCCGGTCGTTGATCACGTCGAGGCCGACGAACAGCAGGCCGCGCTCGCGCAGTGCCGGCCCGACCGTTTCACAAATCTCGCGTTCGCGCGGGGTGAGGTCGGTTGCTTGCGCTGCGCCGCCGCGCACCATGTTGGAGCGGAGATCGTCGGGCGCCGGGACGCGGTTGACGGCGCCGGCGAACTCGCCGTTGACCAGGATGATGCGCTTGTCGCCGTGCTTGACCTCGGGAATGAACTGCTGGATCACCCAGGGTTCTTTGAAGGTCACCGAGAACATGTCGTAGAGCGAGCCGAAATTCATGTCCTGCGGCATCACGCGGAACACGGCTGCGCCGCCGTGGCCGTGCAGGGGCTTCATCACGACGGCGCCATGCTGCTCGCGGAAAGCGTTGATCTCGTCGAGGTCGCGCGAGATCAGCGTCGGCGGCATCAGCTGCGGAAAGTTCATCACGAACAGCTTTTCCGGCGCGTTGCGCACGCTCGCGGGGTCGTTGACGACCAGCGTCTTGGGATGGATGCGCTCCAGGAAATGGGTCGAGGTGATGTAGGCGAGATCGAACGGCGGATCCTGGCGCAGCAGCACCACGTCAAAGCCGCTCAGCGCCTCGCGCCTGGGCTCGCCGAGGGTGAAGTGATTGCCGGGCTCGTCACGCACGGTCAGAAGCTGGACCGGTGCGACCAGCTCGTCGCCAACCTGCGACAGCTTGTCGGGCGTATAGTAGGACAGCCCGTGGCCGCGCTTCTGCGCCTCCAGAAGCAGCGCAAAGGTGGAATCGCCGCGGATGTTGATGCGGGCGATGGGGTCCATCTGGACGGCGACGTTCAGTTTCATGGGCTGCCTTTCAGGTCGAGGCGTCGAATGCCGCCAACACATGGCGCGGAAGTGACCGCGGCGCAATCAGCATGGCGTCAAATCGCAATTCAAATTCGGCATGCTCGGGATGCGCTGCAAGCCACCCTTGTGCGGCATCGATGATGCGCTGCTGCTGGCGCGGCGTCACGGCGAAGGCGGCCTCATCGAGGCTGGCGCGGGCCTTGACTTCGACGAAGGCGATCAGGTTGCGCCGGCGCGCCACGATGTCGATCTCGCCATGCGGCGTGCGGAAGCGTCGCGCCAGAATGCGATAGCCCTTGGCGATCAGGAAGGCCGCGGCGCGGCTTTCCGCGGAAATGCCGGTCTGGAACGCGGCGACACGTTCGGGCGAGGGGAGTTTTGGCTCGGCGGGCCGGGCGCCGTCAGTCTTCGCCATCATCGCCCCGCAAATTCTTGTGCAGATCCTTGTGCAGATTCTTGGCGAGTTCGAGCGCGCGGGCATAGACCTCGCGACGCGGCCGGCCGGAGAGCTCGACCGCATGCGCGACCGCGTCCTTGAGGCTGCTGATCGCGAGCTGTTCGCGCAGCAGCTCGTCGAGCGCATCCGGCGTCATCTCCTGCGCATCTGAAGCCGGCGGGCCGATGACCAGCACGAATTCGCCACGGGTCTCAAGCTGATCGGCCCGGCCGGCGAGCTCGCTGAGGGAGCTGCGCGAGATCTCCTCGTGCAGCTTCGTCAGCTCGCGGCAGATCGCGGCTTCGCGATTGCCCATGACGTCGGCGAGATCGGCCAGCGTCTCCTGCACGCGATTGCCGGAATCGAACAGCACCAGGGTCGCGTCGATACGGGCGAGCTCGCTGAGCCGCTTGCGGCGCGCGGTTGATTTGGCCGGCAAAAAGCCTTCGAAGAAGAAGCGGTCGGTCGGCAGCGCCGCGACCGACAAGGCTGCCAGCACCGAGGACGGGCCGGGCAGCGCGTAGACCGCGTGGCCCGCGGCAGAGACTTCGCGCACCAGCTTGAAGCCGGGGTCGGAGATCAGCGGCGTGCCGGCATCGGAGACCAGCGCGATCGAGCCGCCCTGCGCCAGCGCCTGCAGGATCTTTGGCCGCGCAGCCTCCGCATTGTGCTCGTGATAGGGTTTGAGCTGCGCGGCGATGCCGTAACGCTCGGTCAACCGCCGCGTGATCCGGGTGTCCTCGCAGGCAATGATGTCGACGCCGGCGAGCGTCTCGAGCGCCCGCAGGGTGATGTCGCCGAGATTGCCGATGGGGGTGGCGACGAGGTAGAGGCCCGGCGCCGCCTTGCTGGCTGAAAAGTGATGGGTGCCAATGGCAAAACCGCGCGCGGCGGGTTCCGCCGCACCTTCAGGCGTATTTATCGGGGCGGCTTTTGCGCGCATAATGGATACTTAAAGGGAGAGACGCGCTTGCGCCATATTCGCGGCGAAAAGCCCGCGTTGGTGCAGCCCGGCAAAATCGGCGGACAGCTTGCCATCGTGAAGGGGCGGCCGCGTTAAGCGGTTATTATCCTTTTGTTTTGGTTAACTATTTGCCGACAATATGCTGCAATCCGCGTCCTCCCTTGCGGAGGTGAAGTCCTGACTGGGCCTGGATAGGCTGGTCGTTACGAAGAGCTGCCATGCCGGGCCCGCGCTACCCCAAGTCTCCCACCTCCGGGCCCCGATTGTCGGGAGCGACCCGGCGGAGCGCGCTCGGGCTCCTGCTCGGCGCGCCCTTGCTCTCGGCCTGCACCGGCGTGCAGCAGAGCCTCAGCCAGTTTTCCAATCCGTTCAGCTCATCCTCCCCTCAGCCGGGGCCTGCCGGGCCGCAGCAGCAGGCCACCACCGCCGGCACCGGCGGGGTGAAGGTCGGCCTGATCCTGCCGCTGTCGGCCGCCGGCAATGCCGGGCTCGCCGCGCAGTCGATGCGCAACGCCGCCGAGATGGCGCTCGCCGAATTCCAGAACCCGAACGTCCAGCTCCTGATCAAGGACGACAACGGCACGCCGCAGGGCGCGCAAGGCGGCGCGCAGCAGGCGGTCGACGAAGGTGCGGAGATCATTCTGGGGCCGTTGTTCGCCCAATCCGTGCCGGCCGTTGCGCAGGTCGCGCGCTCGCGCGGCATCTCGGTGATGGCATTCTCGACCGATGCCAGCATCGCCGGCCGCGGCGTCTTCCTGTTGAGCTTCCTGCCCGAGTCGGACGTCAACCGCATCGTCGAATATTCCGCCAGCATCGGAAAACGCTCCTTCGCGGCGCTGCTGCCGGAGAATGCCTATGGCAACGTGGTGGAGGCGGCCTTCAAGGCGGCGGTGCCGCGGCGGGGCGGACGCGTGGTTGCGTTCGAGAAATTCGGCGGCGATCGCGCCACCCCGGCGCGCAACGTCGCGCAGGCGCTCGGCAGTGCTGACGCGCTGTTCATCGCCGATGACGGCGATTCCGTCGTTGCGGTGGCCGATGCCCTGACCGCTGCCGGCGCCAACCTGCGCAACATCCAGCTGCTCGGCACCGGCCTGTGGGACAATCCGCGCGTCTATGCCAGCCAGGCGCTGCAGGGCGGTCTTTACGCCGCGCCGGACCCGGCGGGCTTTCGCGCCTTCTCCGGCCGCTACCGCACGAAATATGGCGCCGAGCCGGTGCGTACGGCGACGCTCGCCTATGATGCGGTGGCGCTCGTCGCTGCGCTGGCGCGCACGCAAGGCACCACGCGCTTCTCGCAGGACGTTCTCACCAATCCGTCCGGCTTCGCCGGCATCGACGGCCTGTTCCGCTTCCGCGCCGACGGCACCAACGAGCGGGGATTAGCGGTGATGAAGGTGACCACCGGCGGCGGCGTCGCGGTCGCAGGCTCGCCGAAGAGTTTTGGGGCGTAGCCGCAAGTGGAGCTCTCGTAGGGTGGGCAAAGGCGCTCTTCGCGCCGTGCCCACCATATCTCCACGATTGCGACAGAACACGATTGCGACAGAAGAGGTGGGCACGCTTTCGCTTTGCCCACCCTACGACATCTCGCTACGCCGCGAGATCCGCAACCACCGCATCCAGCACCGGGAATCCGCTGCTGGTCACGCGCAGGCGGCCGGTCGTGTCGACGGTGATGGCACCTTCCTCACGCAGAAGCGCGATGCGGCGGGGATCGAGCGGGCGGCCGGCGAGCGCGGCATAGCGCTTGGGATCGATGCCTTCGGCGAGGCGCAGCCCCATCAGCAGGAATTCGTCGGCGCGCTCCTCGCTGTTGAGGAGCTCGTCGGTGACGACGCCGTCGCCATTGGTCTCGACCCGCATCAGCCAGGCTTCGGGACGCTTCTCGGTGGCGGTCGCGTGCCTGATGCCGTCGATGTCGAGCCGGCCATGGGCACCGGGACCGATGCCGGCATATTCCTCGCCGCGCCAGTAGACCAGATTGTGCCGGCACTCGGCGCCACGGCGTGCGTGATTGGAAATCTCGTAGGCGGGCAGGCCGAGCTTGTCGCAGGTCTCCTGCGTGACGTCATAGAGCGCGCGCGCGACCGCCTCGTCCGGCGTCTTCAGCTTGCCGGCCTGGTGCAGTCCGAAGAACGGCGTGCCTTCCTCGATGGTGAGCTGGTAGAGCGACAAATGCTCGGCGGCTTCGTCGATGGCATGGCGGAGCTCACCCTCCCACATCGCCGGCGTCTGGTCCGGGCGCGCGTAGATCAGGTCGAACGAGTAGCGGTCGAACGAGCGGCGTGCGATCGCAACCGCATCCAGCGCCTCGCGCGCGCTGTGCAGGCGTCCGAGCATCTTCAGCGAGACATCGTCGAGCGCCTGCACGCCGAGCGAGACGCGGTTGACGCCGGCGGCGCGATAGCCGGCAAAGCGCGTCGCCTCGACGCTGGTCGGGTTGGCTTCCAGCGTGACCTCGACATCGCCAGCGACGCGCCAGTGCTTGCCGATCGCCTCTAGCACGGCGCCGACGGTTGCGGGCTGCATCAGCGACGGCGTGCCGCCGCCAAGGAAGATCGAGGTAACCTCGCGGCCGGGGGCGCGCGCGGCCGTTGTCTCGATCTCGCGGGCGAAGGCGTTTGCGAAGCGCGCCTCGTCGATCGCAGCGTGGCGGACATGGCTGTTGAAGTCGCAATAGGGACACTTCGACAGGCAGAACGGCCAGTGCACGTAGACGCCGAAGGCGTCCCTGTCAGCGCGGCTCAAGGCAGATCTCCGCAAGTTTCACGAAGGCGCGGGCACGGTGCGACAAGCCAAGGCCCAATGGCGGGAGGCCGTGCTTCTCGATGCTTTCCATCTCGCCAAAGGTGCGCGTGTGGCCGTCGGGCAAAAACATCGGGTCGTAGCCGAAGCCGGCGGTGCCGCGCGGCGGCCAGACCAGCGTGCCGTCGACGCGCGCCTCGACTTCCTCGAGATGATCGTCGGGCCAGGCGACGCAGAGCGCGGAGACGAAATGCGCTTTGCGCTTGTCCGGCGCGGTCGCGCCGCGCTCCCTCAACAGGCGCTCGATCTGCGCCATCGCCGCGGCAAAATCCTTCTTCGGGCCCGCCCAGCGCGCACTGTAGATTCCCGGTGCGCCGTCGAGGGCGTCGACCACGATGCCGGAATCATCGGCGAAGGCCGGAAGCCTCATTGCCTTCGCGGCGGCGATGGCCTTGATCGCGGCATTGCTGCGAAAGTCGTGGCCGGTCTCCTCGGGCTCGTCGAGGCCAAGTTCGCCCGCCGAGACCGCCTCGACACCGTGCGGCGCCAGCAGCTCCCGCATCTCGGCAAGCTTGCCGGGATTATGGGTCGCGATGATGAGCTTGCCTGTGATTCGCCGGTGCATGGCCTATTGACTACGCCACCGCCATTTTCTGCAAGTCCACGAGACGCGCGACACCCTTGCGGGCCAGCGCCATCAGCGACAGGAACTCCTCCTGCGTAAACGGCTCGCGTTCCGCGGTGCCCTGGACCTCGATGATGCGGCCATCGCCCGTCATGACGAAATTGGCGTCGGTCTCGGCCTCGGAGTCCTCGGCGTAGTCGAGATCCAGCACCGGTGTGCCCTGATAGATGCCGCAGGAGATCGCGGCGACGTTGTCGCGCAGCACGTTGGCGTTGATCATGTTGCGCGTCTTCATCCAGTTGATGCAATCGGCCAGCGCCACCCAGGCGCCGGTGATCGAGGCCGTGCGCGTGCCGCCGTCGGCCTGGAGCACGTCGCAATCGACCGTGATCTGACGCTCGCCGAGCGCTTCGAGATCGACGATGGTGCGAAGCGAGCGGCCGATCAGGCGCTGGATCTCGACGGTGCGGCCGCTCTGCTTGCCGGCAGAAGCCTCGCGGCGAGTACGTTCCGAGGTCGCACGCGGCAGCATGCCGTATTCGGCGGTGACCCAGCCGCGGCCCTGACCCTTCAGCCACGGCGGCAGGCGCTCCTCCAGTGTGGCGGTGACGAGCACATGGGTGTCGCCGAATTTCACCAGGCAGGAGCCTTCCGCATATTTGACCACGCCGCGCTCCAGCGTCACGGGGCGCAATTCGTCGGGCGCACGGCGGCTTGGCCGCATGGGAAATCCTCCAAAACTCGCAGGGAAAAGGCTGTTCGCGGTGCTTGTAGGAGGGGGAAGGGGGCCCGGCAAGGGCTTTTCCCCCGGGGGCAACGAAACGCCGTCCGGGGATTGGCCAAAGACGCGCTTGTCAGGGGCCTTCTGGATGGACAAATTATGTGCATCTGAGAGGAGTTACCGTCTGTGGCCCATCACGATCCGATTCATCTGATCGCGCCGCGCGCGGGCCTCGCCCAGCTCAACGAGCGTTCCCGCGACATCTTTCGCCAAATCGTCGAGAGTTATCTGGCGACCGGCGAGCCGGTCGGCTCGCGCAATATTTCCCGCTTGATCGCGCTGCCGCTGTCGCCGGCCTCGGTGCGCAACGTCATGGCCGATCTGGAACAGCTCGGCCTGATCTACGCCCCGCACACCTCCGCCGGCCGGCTGCCGACGGAACTCGGCTTGCGCTTCTTCGTCGATGCCGTGATGCAGGTCGGCGAGCTCAACGAGGCCGAGCGGCAATCGATCCAGAGCCAGCTCACGACCGTCGGCCACGCCCAGTCGGTCGAGGCGGCGCTGGAGGAGGCGCTGACGCGGCTGTCGGGCCTCACCCGCGCCGCGGCCGTAGTCTTGACGCCGAAGTCCAATGCGCGGCTGAAGCATATCGAATTCGTCCGCCTGGAACCGGAGCGGGCGCTGGTGATCCTGGTCGGCGAGGATGGCCAGGTCGAGAACCGCGTGCTGACGCTGCCGCCCGGAGTTCCGTCCTCGGCGCTGACCGAGGCGTCAAACTTCCTCAATGCCCGCATCCGCGGCCGTACCCTCGCCGAGGCGCGGCTGGAGCTGGAAACCGCACTCGGGCAGGCCCGAGCCGAGCTCGACCAGCTCACCCAGAAGGTGATCGCGGCGGGCATCGCGAGCTGGTCCGGCGGCGAGAACGAGGACCGCCAGCTCATCGTGCGCGGCCACGCCAATCTGCTCGAAGACCTGCATGCGCTGGAGGATCTCGAGCGGGTGCGGCTGCTGTTCGACGATCTCGAGACCAAGCGCGGCGTGATCGACCTGCTCGGGCGCGCCGAGACCGCGGAGGGCGTGCGCATCTTCATCGGCTCGGAGAACAAGCTGTTCTCGCTGTCGGGCTCCTCGACGATCATCTCGCCCTATCGGGATGCCGCCGGTCATATCGTCGGCGTCTTGGGCGTGATCGGGCCGACGCGGCTGAATTATGCCCGCGTGATCCCGACCGTGGACTATGCCGCCCGTATCGTCAGCCGCCTTCTGGGTGGCTGACGCCCGTTTTCGCCTGATCACGGGTGCTTGATTTTCGCGCTGCAAAGCACGATATCCCGGCGAGAAAAATCCCTTGAGACGAGTTCGAGAAGGCAGCCGATGACCGAGCAAGACCGGCAACCCGAAGACACGACTGCGCCGACCGGCGAGCCCGTGGTGTCGAAGCCCTACATCATGCCCGACGATCCGGAACCCGGCTCGGTCGAGGTCTTGCAGAAGGAAGCCGCTGAGGCGCGCGACCGCATGCTGCGGACGCTGGCCGAGATGGAGAATTTACGCAAGCGCACCACCAAGGAGGTCGCCGACGCGCGCCTCTACGGCATCACGGGTTTTGCGCGCGACGTGCTCGACATCGCCGACAACCTCCAGCGTGCGCTCGATGCGGTGCCGGCCGAGGCGCGTGCCAATGCCGATCCCGGCCTGACCGCGCTGATCGAGGGCGTGGAGCTCACCGAGCGCTCGCTGCTCAACGCGCTGGAAAAGCACGGCGTGAAGAAGTTCGACCCCTCGGGCCAGAAGTTCGATCCGAACTTCCAGCAGGCGATGTTCGAGGTGCCCGATCCGTCGGTGCCGTCGGGCACGGTGGTTCAGGTGGTCCAGGCCGGCTACACCATTGGCGAACGCGTGCTGCGCCCGGCTCTGGTCGGCGTCGCCAAGGGCGGCGCGAAAGCCGCTGCCGCCGCCAACAACAACGAGTCGAACGGCGCGGCGTAAGCCGCGCTTCGCCACGCACACAAACCTGAACCCTCATCCTGAGGAGCCGCGGAACGCGGCGTCTCGAAGGATGAAGGCCCCGCTGCTGCAGCTCGGCCTTCATGGTTCGAGACGGCGCTTCGCGCCCCTCACCATGAGGGTCAAATAGCTTACGCCGTGGCCGCGATATCCGCAGACTGGATCCGCTTCACGCCGGCCTTGGCCATGTCGGCCCACGCTTTGGCCAGCGAGCCCTGATTGTCGATGCCGCGGCAGGCGTCTTCCACCACATAGACTTCGAAGCCGGCCTTGCGCGCGTCGAGCGCGGTCCAGGCGACGCAGAAATCGGTGGCTAGCCCTGCGACGAAGACGCGCTTGATCTTGCGCGACTTCAGATAGGCGGCGAGGCCCGTCGATCTCTTGCCGTCGGCTTCCAGCAAAGCCGAGTAGCTATCGACGTCCTTGTGAAAACCCTTGCGGATGATGAGCTCGGCCTGCGGGATCGACAGATCCTTCGACAGCGCCGCGCCGTCGGTGCCCTGCACGCAATGGTCGGGCCACAGCACCTGCTTGCCATAGGGCAGGTCTATGGTCTCGAACGGCTTCTTGCCGGAATGGACCGAGGCAAACGACACGTGCCCCGGCGTGTGCCAGTCCTGCGTCATCACGACATTGGCGAACGTTTTTGCGATCTTGTTGATGATCGGCGCCACCTGCTCGCCCTCCTTCACGGCGAGGCTGCCACCGGGCAGGAAGCAGTTTTGCACGTCGATCACGAGCAGCGCGGAGGCATCGTCGGGCTTGATCGCCGTCGCCGCCCAGAGCTTGCTTGAAACGAGGCTCGCGAGAGCAACAGTGGAAACGCCCGCGAGTACTTTGCGCCGATCCAGTATCGTACGTCTTCCCTCCAGGATGAACCAGGAAGGAAAGCGTAGTTCCATTAGTATACGAACAAAAGCTCGAAAATGCGGCCGGCTTTGGTGAGAAATCGAGCTTGAGCCGAGGGCTCGGTGCTCCTCTCCCGCCTGCGGGAGAGGTCGGCGCAAGGCGCCGGGTGAGGGCTCTATCCTCTTGGGGGTTCTCGATTGTGGAGACACCCTCTCCCCAACCCTCCCCCGCGAGCGGGGGAGGGAGCGCACTGTCCATTGTGGAGACAGTCAGCCTTTGGGCTGGATGCCGTCGCGCACCGCGCGGAAGCGCGTGAAGGCCTCCGACCACTGGTCGCGCGGGGCGCTGGCGATGATGCGCAGCGACGTGCCGCCGCCGAAGCGGATCCACTGCACCACCGTGACCTGGGTCTTGTCCTTGCCGCTGACGCCGTCGAGCCGGGTTTCGATGGCCGGCTGGCCGTTGACACGGATCGGCTCGGACATGGTGATTCTGGACTCGCGCATGCCGGGGATCTGCATCGCCGCCTCCTGCGCGAAGCGGGCGCGATCATCCGGCTGCTGCGGCGTTGCACCGATCAGGCCGATGATCATGTACGGCTTGGGCTCGAAGCCCGTGGTCTCGTCGCCGTCGGCGAGCACGATGCTGGCGCCCGGCGACAGCATGCGGACGTTCTTGAAGTCGGCGAGATCGGTGATCCTGAACGGCATCTGCGCGAGCTGCTCGTCGACCGGCACCTCCTTGCGCGTGACGGCGGTGGCGAACATCTGCCGCACCGCGTCGTCCGAGTAGATCTTGGTGGCGTTCTCGGGGACCTGCACGGCGACATAGCCGGAGAAGCCGGTGCCCGGCACGATCATCGAATAGCGCTTCACCGTTGCCGTGCCGGCCTTGCCGGTCTCGACGGTGTAATAGGCAAGGCCCGCCGGCGTCTCGATCTTGTCCGGCTTGATGCCGCCAGCGCCGCCGGGATTGGCCTTGAAGGCGTTGGATACCTCGCCATAGGCGTCGGGCGGCAGCTCGGTGACCAGCACCTTCACGCCTCCGTCCTCGCTCTCGAAGCCCGGAAAGGTCTTGGCCTGGGAGAGACCGATCAACGGCACCATGCCGACGCGCAGGCCCGGCGGGAAGATGGCATCGGCCGCAAGGGCCGGAACGGCGGAGGCAATGAGGACGGCGAGCGCGGCGAGGGGGCGTATCAATTTCATGGCTAGTCTACTTGGTCCACATTGAGGCCGTTCGATGGTGGGCCGTCGGGCCCCTTTGTCGCGCGGGGCGTGGCCCCTGGCGGCGCTGTCCGGCCGCCCGGACTTTTAACGGGTTTGGCTGCGCCGTAACAGGGTGGGGCGCACCGCCGGGCATGGTCCGGCTGACCGCTGAACCCGTTAATAAACCCTCACCGTCAAGGGCCTCCAAAGGCCGATATGATCTTCCAAAACCCAATGTTTTCGCGGCTGAAACTTGCGTTCGGTCCTTGCGGGCCCCTCCCCCCCTCCTATATGAGCCTCAACCATCGCAATATCGCGGATGTTTGATCTTAGGGGGTTTTGGATCGGGTGCCTTCTGGGCCCAACCAACCTGCCGCAATAAAGAAGGATATCAGGACCATGGGAAAGGTCATTGGGATCGACCTCGGCACCACGAATTCGTGCGTCGCCGTAATGGATGGCAAGAACGCCAAAGTCATCGAGAATTCCGAAGGCATGCGCACGACGCCTTCGATCGTCGCCGTCACGGACGACGGTGAGCGCCTCGTCGGCCAGCCTGCCAAGCGCCAGGCCGTCACCAATCCCGAGCGCACCTTCTTCGCAGTGAAGCGCCTCATTGGCCGCCGCTACGACGACCCGATGGTCGAGAAGGACAAGAAGCTCGTTCCGTACAAGATCGTGAAGGCTTCCAACGGCGACGCCTGGGTCGAGGCCGACGGCCAGACCTACTCGCCCTCGCAGGTCTCGGCGTTCATCCTGCAGAAGATGAAGGAGACCGCGGAAGCCCATCTCGGCCAGAAGGTCGACCAGGCCGTCATCACCGTTCCTGCCTACTTCAACGACGCCCAGCGCCAGGCGACCAAGGACGCCGGCAAGATCGCGGGCCTTGAAGTGCTGCGCATCATCAACGAGCCGACCGCGGCTGCGCTAGCCTATGGTCTGGACAAGACCAAGGCCGGCACGATCGCCGTGTACGACCTCGGCGGCGGCACGTTCGATATTTCGATTCTCGAGATCGGCGACGGCGTGTTCGAGGTGAAGTCGACCAACGGCGACACCTTCCTCGGCGGCGAGGATTTCGACATGCGCCTCGTTGGCTATCTCGCCGACGAGTTCCAGAAGGAGCAGGGCATCAACCTGCGCAACGACAAGCTCGCCTTGCAGCGTCTGAAGGAAGCCGCTGAAAAGGCCAAGATCGAGCTGTCCTCGACGACGCAGACCGAGATCAACCTGCCGTTCATCACGGCGGACCAGACCGGGCCGAAGCATCTGACCATGAAGCTCACCCGCGCCAAGTTCGAGGCGCTGGTCGATGACCTCATCCAGAAGACCGTCGAGCCCTGCCGCAAGGCGCTGAAGGATGCCGGCGTCACCGCCGGTGAGATCGGTGAAGTCGTTCTGGTCGGCGGCATGTCGCGCATGCCGAAGGTCCAGGAAGTCGTGAAGCAGCTGTTCGGCAAGGAGCCGCACAAGGGCGTCAACCCCGACGAAGTCGTCGCGATCGGCGCTGCGATCCAGGCCGGCGTGCTCCAGGGCGACGTCAAGGACGTGCTGCTGCTCGACGTCACCCCGCTGTCGCTCGGCATCGAGACGCTGGGCGGCGTGTTCACCCGCATCATCGACCGCAACACCACGATCCCGACCAAGAAGAGCCAGGTGTTCTCGACCGCCGAGGACAACCAGAACGCGGTCACCATCCGCGTCTTCCAGGGCGAGCGTGAGATGGCGGCCGACAACAAGATGCTCGGCCAGTTCGACCTGATGGGGATTCCGCCGGCCCCGCGCGGCATGCCGCAGATCGAGGTGACCTTCGACATCGACGCCAACGGCATCGTCAACGTGTCGGCCAAGGACAAGGCGACGGGCAAGGAGCAGCAGATCCGCATCCAGGCCTCCGGCGGCCTGTCGGAAGCCGACATCGACAAGATGGTCAAGGACGCCGAGGCCAATGCCGCGGCCGACAAGCAGCGCCGCGAGGCGGTCGACGCGAAGAACCATGCCGACGCACTGGTGCACTCCACCGAGAAGGCGCTGGCCGAGCACGGTTCGAAGGTTGCCGAGACCGAGCGCCGCGCCATCGAGGATGCCGTCAGCGACCTCAAGGAAGCGCTGAAGGGCGATGATGCCGAGGCGATCAAGGCCAAGACCAACACGCTGGCCCAGGCTTCGATGAAGCTCGGCGAAGCCATGTACAAGCAGCAGGCCGAGGCCGACGCCAAGAAGGATGCTGCCAAGGACGACGTCGTCGACGCGGAATTCACCGAAGTCGACGACGACAAGAACAACAAGAAGTCCGCTTAAAGCCCGCGAGGGTCATGATGCGGATGGCTTGGACCCATAACGCGACGGCCCTCCCCCGACAGGGGGAGGCTTTCGCGCCGGGCCAAACGGGGCGCCTCCCCGTTACGATCGATCAACTCCCAGCCGCTATTCTGAACGCTGCTTTGCAGTCCTCTGCCGCAAGGCGCGAGGGCGCTCGTATCGTCGCGTGGCGACGTTGTTTCACCCCGACGTGAACTGCGACTAGACCGGGTTCAACATGTCCACCAAGCGCTGCTATTACGAAACCCTCGAAGTCGAACGCGACGCCGACGATTCCATCCTGAAATCGTCCTTCCGCAAACTGGCGATGAAATTCCACCCCGACCGCAATCCCGGGGACGACAGCAGCGAAGTCCGCTTCAAGGAAATCAACGAGGCCTATGAGGTCCTGAAGGACAAGGACAAGCGCGCCGCCTACGACCGTTATGGCCACGCGGCCTTCGAGCAGGGTGGCGGCTTCGGCGGCGGCGGCGCCGGTTTCGGCGCAGGCTTCGCCTCCTCCTTTTCGGACATTTTCGAAGACCTGTTCGGCATGGCCGGACAGCGCGGCCGTGGCGGCCGCGAGCGTGGGGCCGACCTGCGCTACAACATGGAGATCACGCTCGAGGAAGCCTTCGGCGGCAAGACCGCGCAGATCGAGATCCCGGTCTCCGTCACCTGCGAATCCTGCTCGGGCACCGGCGCCAAGGCCGGCACCAAGCCGAAGACCTGCTCGACCTGCGCCGGCGCTGGCCGCGTGCGGCAGTCGCAGGGTTTCTTCACGCTGGAGCGCACCTGCCCGGGCTGCCAGGGCCGCGGCCAGATGATCGAGGACGCCTGTCCGTCCTGCGCAGGGCAGGGGCGGGTCACGCGCGAGCGGACACTGTCGGTCAACATTCCCCAGGGCGTCGAGGACGGCACGCGGATCAGGCTCGCCGGTGAAGGCGAGGCGGGGGTGCGCGGCGGTCCGGCCGGCGACCTCTACATTTTCCTGTCGCTGTCCCAGCACCAGTTCTTCCAGCGCGATGGCGCCGATCTGCATTGCCGCGTGCCGATCTCGATGGTCACGGCGGCCCTTGGCGGCGAGTTCGAGGTGCCGACCATCGACAAGGGCAAGTCCAAGGTGAAGATTCCGGCCGGAACCCAGTCCGGTCGCCGATTCCGCATTGCATCAAAGGGCATGCCGGTGCTGCGCTCGCGCCAGATGGGCGACATGTACGTCCAGGTCGCCGTCGAGACACCGCAAAACCTCACCAAGAAGCAGCAGGAATTGCTGGCCGAGTTCGAAAAGCTCTCCTCCGGCGCGACCCAGCCGGAATCCGTGGGCTTCTTCGCCAAGGTCAAGGATTTCTTCGGTAATCGGGCGAATTGACGCGGCTTGACCGTATCGTTCGCGGCCTATACGTCTCTATGACCATTTTTTGACACGCCGCGGCGACGCGGTCCCGTCCGGTCCTGACATGCCCATGCAATCGTCCGTGCGCGCGTTGAAGAAGCCCCGTCTCGACGACGAGGTACGCTTTCTCCGGTCGTGGATTGAAAAGCCGCTCCACATGGGGGCGGTGATGCCGTCGGGCCGGCTGCTCGCCCGCACCATGGCGCAATATGTCGATGTCGATTCGGACGCACCGGTAGTCGAGCTCGGACCCGGCACCGGCGCCATCACCAGTGCGCTGGTCGAGCGCGGCATCGACCAGAAGCGTCTCGTCCTTGTCGAATACAATCCCGGCTTCTGCGCGCTGCTGCGCGACCGCTATCCGCAAGCTACGGTGGTGCAGGGCGATGCCTACCGCCTGCGCGACACGCTCTGGAAAGTGCTGAGCGCGCCCGCCTCTGCCGTTGTGTCCGGCCTGCCGCTGGTCACCAAGCCGATGTTCACGCGCCTGAGGCTGATTCGCGATTCCTTCGCCGCGCTCGCGCCCGGCTCGCCTTTCGTGCAGTTCACCTATTCGGTGGTGCCGCCGATCCCGAAATCGCTGCCCGGCGTGTCCACAGAGGCCTCGGAACGGATCTGGATGAACCTTCCGCCGGCCCGCGTCTGGGTGTATCGCAAAGACTAATTCCGCCGGCTTTCGTCTTCGCGCGGCGGACCCTTTTCGCCGAACGCGTTTTTCTGGATGCCCGCACCCAAGATCCTGGTCATTCCCGGCTCGCTGCGCACCGGCTCGCACAATGCGAAGCTGGCGGCGGTCGCCGCCTATGAATTCGCCCAGGCCGGCGTCGACGTCACGCGCATCTCGCTCGCCGACTTTCCACTGCCGATCTATGACGAAGACCTGTATGTGAAGTCCGGCGTCCCGAAGCACGCGGTCAACCTAAAGCGCATGATCGGCGCGCATCAGGGGATCCTGATCGTCACGCCGGAATACAACGCCTCCGTGCCGGCGCTGCTCAAGAATGCGATCGACTGGATCAGTCGCGTCCAGGACCCACACGAGAGGCGCGGCGAAGTTTTTCGCAACCGTGCTTTTGCGATCGCCGGCGCATCTCAGAGCAGGCTCGGCGGCGCGCGTGCGCTCCAGGCGCTGCGATTGATCCTGACCTCGTGCCACGCCAATGTGATTGCCAGCCAGCTCGCGCTCGCCTTTGCCGACCAGGCCTATGACGATATGGACAGGCTGAAGAACGAGGGCGATATCGCCGCGTTGCAGGACCTGGTGCGGCAACTGATCGACATTTCCCAACGCATGATGTGAGGTGACATGACGCAAGCCGAAATCGCCCCCCGCGACCGCCTGATCGTCGCGCTCGACCTGCCGAGCCCGGAGCTGGCGGAGGCGATGATTGATCGGCTCGGCGACAGCGTTACCTTCTACAAGATCGGCTATCGGCTCACTTATGCCGGCGGCTTGCCGCTGGTCGGCAAGCTCGCGGACCGCGGCAAGAAAGTGTTCCTCGATCTCAAGCTGCATGACATCGGCAACACGGTGATGCAGGGCGTCCAGAGCATCAGCAAGCTCGGCGCGACCTTCCTTACCGTGCACGCCTACCCGCAGACCATGAAGGCGGCGGTCGAAGGGCGTGGGTCGTCCGCCCTGAAGATTCTCGGCGTGACCGTGCTGACCTCCTACAATGACGATGATCTGCATGCGGCCGGCTACCGGATCGGCGTCTCCGAGCTGGTCGAGGCGCGCGCGCAGCAGGCGCAGGTGCTCGGCGTCGACGGGCTCGTCTGCGCGCCCGAGGAAGCCGGTAGCCTGCGCAAGATCGTCGGTCACCAGATGAACCTCGTCACGCCCGGCATCCGTCCCGCAGGCGCGGCGACCGGCGACCAGAAGCGCATCATGACGCCGGGACGCGCGATTGCCGCGGGCGCCGACTATCTCGTGGTCGGACGTCCCATCGTCGAAGCCACAGATCCCAAGGCGACTGCCGAGGCCATCCAGGCCGAGATCGCGCAGGCGTTGACCTGAACATCACAAGGAGAAGAAGAATGGCAGCAAAAGGCTACTGGATCGGGCGCGTCGACGTGCACAATGACGAGGGCTACAAGCCCTATGCGGCGGCGAACCTCGCGATCTTCAAGAAGTTCGGCGGACGCTACGTCGTTCGCGGCGGCAAGCTCACCAGCGTCGAGGGCCAGAGCCGCGCACGCAACGTCGTGATTGAATTCCCCGACTACGAGACCGCGCTCGCCTGCTACAACTCGCCGGAATACCAGGCCAACATCAAGGTGCGCCAGCCGCATTCGATCGCCGACCTCATCGTCATCGAGGGCTATGACGGCCCGCAGCCGTAGGCAGGCAGTGTCATTCCGGGGCGCCCGAAGGGCGAACCCGGAATCTCGCGCCACAACTTCGGGATTCCGGGTTCGGCTCTGCGAGCCGCCCCGGAATGACGGCGGGCTTGCGTGTCCCCCTCGGTTGCCGGAACAGCGTCCCCCCGCTACAACGGGCCCGGAAGAGGATCATACCATGTCCGACATGCGCTTGATTGTTGCGGGAGCCGGCGGCCGGATGGGCCGGACGTTGACGCGTGCGATTTCCGAGACCGAGGGCGCGGTGCTGGCGGGCGCGCTCGAAGCGCCGGGCTCGGAACTCCTGGGCAAGGATTCCGGTGTTCTCGCGGGGCTCCCGGCCAATGGCGTGCAACTCTCGGCCGATCTCTGGGCGATGTCGGCAGAGGCCGATGGCATTCTCGACTTCACCGTGCCGGCCGCGACCATCGCCAATGTCGCGATCGCCGCGCAGCGCGGGCTCGTTCATGTCATCGGTACAACCGGTCTTTCGGCGTCGGATGACGCGGTGATCAAGAGCGTCACCAACCGCGCCGTTGTCGTCAAATCCGGCAATATGAGCCTCGGCGTCAATCTGCTCACTGCGCTGGTCAAGCGCGTGGCGCAGTCGCTGGGCGACAACTTCGATATCGAAATCGTGGAAACGCACCACCGTGCCAAGGTCGACGCACCCTCCGGCACGGCTCTGATGCTGGGCGAAGCCGCAGCGAGCGGTCGCGGCATCTCGCTGAGGGATCATTCGGCCCGCGGCCGCGACGGCATCACGGGCGCGCGCCGCTCCGGCGACATCGGCTTTGCCTCGCTGCGCGGCGGCACGGCGGCCGGCGATCACAGCGTGAGCTTTCTCGGCCCCTTCGAGCGGCTGACACTGTCGCATCACGCCGAGGACCGCATGCTGTTCGCCCATGGCGCGCTGAAGGCGGCGCTGTGGGCCCATGGCAAGAAGCCGGGCCTCTACTCGATGGCCGATGTGCTCGGCCTGGGCGATAACTGAACGAACGGAAAGCAGGAATGAGCGAACGTCTTCTCGTGCTCGTGCGGCACGGCCAGAGCGAATGGAATCTGAAGAACCTGTTCACGGGATGGAAAGATCCCGGTCTCACCGAGCAGGGCGTTGCCGAGGCCAAAGAAGCCGGCCGCAAGCTGAAGGCGAAAGGCCTCGTCTTCGACGTTGCGTTCACCTCGGTGCTGACGCGCGCCCAGCATACGCTCGATCTCATTCTTACGGAGCTTGGGCAGACCGGCCTGCCCACGTCGAAGGACCTCGCGCTGAACGAGCGCGACTATGGCGATCTCTCTGGCCTCAACAAGGATGACGCCCGCAAGAAATGGGGCGAGGAGCAGGTCCACGTCTGGCGCCGCTCCTACGACGTGCCGCCGCCCGGCGGCGAAAGCCTGAAGGACACGCTCGCGCGCGCACTGCCCTATTACGTGCAGGAGATCCTGCCCGGCGTGCTCAACGGCAAGCGCACGCTGGTCGCCGCCCACGGCAACTCGCTGCGCGCGCTGATCATGGTGCTGGAAAAGCTCTCGCCGGAAGGTATTTTGAAGCGTGAGTTGGCGACGGGCGTGCCGATCATTTACCGGCTGAATGCGGATTCGACGGTGGCCTCGAAGCTCGATCTGGCGAGCTAGGCGCGATTCCGTAGGGTGGCAAAGCGAAGCGTGCCCACCATCCAGCAACATTCGCGGAAAGATGGTGGGCACGGCGCGCGAAGAGCGCGCCTTTGCCCACCCTACATGAGCGTACTTACTGCACCCCGAGCTGCCCCGCCTCCCAGCCCAGCATCGCCTGCTTGCGGGTGACGCCCCAGTGATAGCCGGTGAGCTTGCCGTCCTTGCCGAGCGCGCGATGGCAGGGCACGACGAAGGAGACGGGATTCTTCCCAACCGCGGCGCCGACGGCGCGTGAGGCCTTCGGGCTGTTGATCTTGCAGGCGATGTCCGAATAGGACACCGCGCGTCCCATTGGTATCTTCAACAGCGTCTCCCACACCCGCACCTCGAAATCGGTGCCGATCATGACCACGCGCAGCGGCTGGTCCGGCCGCCACAGCTTGGTGTCGAAGATGCGCTGGGCGAGCGGTGCGGTGCCCTCATGGTCCTCGACGTAAGTTGCGTTCGGCCAGCGCCGCGTCATGTCGGCGAATGCGGCCTGCTCCTCGCCGGGGTCGGCGAAGGCAAGCCCCGCCAGTCCGCGATTGGTCGCGATCACGATCGCAGTGCCGAAGGGACAGGGATGGAAACCGTAGCGCAGGGTCAGGCCCGCGCCGCCATTCTTCCATTCGCCCGGTGACATTGCTTCGTGAGTGACGAAGAGATCGTGCAGCCGTCCCGGGCCCGAGAGACCCGAGTCGAGCGCGGCATCGAGAACGCTCGCGGAATCGCGCAGCAGGTGCTTGGCATGGTCGAGCGTCAGCGCCTGCATGAAGGCCTTTGGCGTGATCGACGCCCAGCGGCGGAACAGATGGTGCAACTCATCCGGGGTGACGCCCGCCGCATCCGCCATCGCCTCGATGGTCGGCTGCGCGCGCCAGTTCTCCGAGATGAAGGCGATCGCGCGGCGCACGGAATCATAGTCCCGCAGCGCGGCGTTCTGGTGGCCCGGCCTGGCCAGGCGCTGGTCATGTATGGCGAGTGTCATCATGACCTCAAATGTAGGAGCAGCAGGGGCTCCAAACCACCCGATTTCTGACAGGGTTCAAGCGATCGGATTGTAGATCGGGCCGCGCCTGGCGGCGTTCAGGGCGTCGATTAAGGCTTTGGCAAAGCTTGCCTTTTCCTCCGGTCCCAAAAAGCTCGCGATCGACACGCTGCGGCCGCGCGACACCAGATAGAGCCGTTCGAGGCCATACTCCTCGTCCGCCTCCTGCTCGAGCCGGACCCAGAGCGGATTGAACACCCATTCGGCGACATGGCCGCGATGGCTGACGCGCCGCACGCGCAATTCGGAAACCGTGACCACGATCTCCTCGCTCGCCCGCGCGGTGCGGAAATTGACCTTGAAGGCCCACCAGATCACCAGCACGTCGAGGCCGAAAAAGCCTAACACCGGCCAGGCGCCCATCATCAGGAAAACGATCCCGGTCACAAAGCTGACGACGCTGAGGAACAGCATCACGGCGAGGAAGCCGGTGCGGTTCAGCGAGCGATGCGGCGTCAGCAGCGCAGAGAAGATCTGCACCTCGCTCTCGCGCTCAATTCCGTTGCCTGTGCTCATGGCCTGTCAGTATATCCCGGTCATGGCAAAAATCACCCGCAAGACGGCCGTCCGCAAATCCTCCGTGTCGAAGAAGAAGGCAAAGGCGAAAGCCGCCAAGCCCGCGCGGGCCGCAAAGAAATCGCTCAAGGCAGTAAAGCCCAAGGCCACAAAACCCTGGACGCCGGCCGAGATCCACGAGGTCTTTTCCCGCTTCCGCAAGGCCAACCCGGAGCCGAAGGGGGAACTCGAGCATCTCAATCCCTTCACGCTGCTCGTTGCTGTCGTGCTGTCGGCCCAGGCCACCGACGCCGGTGTCAACAAGGCAACGCGTGAATTGTTTCAGGTCGCCGACACCCCGCAAAAGATGCTCGATCTCGGCGAGGAGAGCCTGCGCGAGTACATCAAGACCATCGGCCTCTACCGCACCAAGGCGAAGAACGTGATCGCGCTCTCGGCCAAGCTGCTGACCGATTTCGGCGGCGAGGTGCCGCGCACGCGCGCAGAGATCGAGTCGCTGCCGGGTGCCGGACGCAAGACCGCCAACGTCGTGCTCAACATGGCCTTTGGCGAGCACACGATGGCGGTCGATACGCATGTCTTCCGCGTCGGTAACCGCACGGGCCTGGCGCCCGGCAAGACGCCGCTCGAGGTCGAGCTCGGTCTCGAAAAGGTGATCCCGGCAGAGTTCATGCTGCATGCCCATCATTGGCTGATCCTGCACGGTCGCTATACTTGCCTCGCGCGCAAGCCACGCTGCGAGGTATGCCTGATCAACGATCTCTGTCGATGGCCGGAGAAGACGGTCTGAGGCAAGGTTTCTCCGTCATTCCGGGGCGATGCAAAGCATCGGACTATGGTGCGCAATTGCGCACCTGAGAATCTCGAGATTCCGGGTTCCGGTCCTTCGGACCGTCCCGGAATGACGCTAGCAGGAATTGCGTTCGCGACATGATTTCGGGGTGGTGCCGTGAGTCAACAAGAACAAGTCAGTTCGCCGCCGCCCGCCGCTCCGCTCGTCGCTTCCAAGCCGACACAACGACCGGCTCCTAGTCTCTGGAGTCGACTCGCCATTCCGCTGTTTGCCGTCGTCGTCGCGCTCGGCTTCGTTGCACTGGCGACGTTGCGCTTCGATGAATGGGTCGGCAGCGCGACGATCCAGACTACCAATGATGCCTATGTCCGCGCCGAGCTGACGCGGCTTGCCAGCCGCGTGACGGGCGAGGTGCTCAACGTCGCGGTCACCGATTTCCAGCGCGTGCATGCCGGCGATCTCCTGATCCAGATCGACCCCGCCGACTATCAGGCCCAGGTCGCGCAGGCCGAAGCGAACGTTGCTGCGGCACAGGCGGCGCTGGACAATCTGAGCAACCAGGTCGAGCTGCAATATGCGACGATCGCGCAGGCCGAGGCCGCGCGATTGTCCGCCGAGGCGCTGGAGGTCGAGGCGCAGCAGGAGCAGCAGCGTCAGCAATCGTTGTCGCAGAGCGAGTCCGGCACACGGCAGCGGCTTGAGCAGGCGGTCGCGTCGCTCGCCAAGGCACAGGCCGATGTGCGCGCAAGCCGCGCCGTGATCGCCGCACAGCGCCATCAGCTCGAAGTCCTGCAAGGGACCAAGAAGCAGCGCGCCGCCGACCTCGAAGCGGCCAAGGCGACGCTCGCGAGTGCCCAGCTCAAGCTCGGCTACACCAGGATCACAGCGCCGTTCGATGGCGTCGTCGGCGAGCGCCAGGTGCAGCCCGGCGACTACGTCAATATCGGCACCAATCTGATCAACGTGGTGCCGCTGCCAAAAGTCTATGTGATCGCGAACTACAAGGAGACCCAGCTCACGCACGTGCAGCCGGGCCAGGTCGTCGACATTACCGTCGACAGCTTCCCGCGCCAGCGCCTGCGCGGCCGCGTCGAGCGCATCGCGCCGGCGACCGGCTCACAGGTGGCGCTGCTGCCGCCGGACAATGCAACCGGCAATTTCACCAAGGTGGTGCAGCGCGTTCCCGTGCGCATCCAGCTCGACGACAACCAGCCGCTGGTCGAACGTCTCCTGCCGGGAATGTCCGTCGTCACCAGCATCCACACCGACGGTGCAGGGCCGAATGGCGGCAAATGACGGTGCCGATCGCGGACCGGTCTCGCGCGGCGGCATCGCGCCACGACCGGCCTTCGCCGTCGTGGCCGTGCTGCTCGGCTCGTTCCTCGCCAATTTCGACAGCCGCCTGACGACGGTCGGCCTGCCCGACCTGCGCGGCGCATTCTCGCTCGGCTTCGACGAGGGAGCCTGGCTCTCCACCGCCGGTATCGGCTCGCAGATCTTGATCGCACCGGCGGTGGCCTGGCTCGCGACTGCGTTCGGCCTGCGTCGCGTGCTCGGCATCCCGAGCCTCGTCTACGCCGTCGTCTCCTTCATCATTCCCTTCGTTCACGATTTTCCCGCATTGATCGCGCTCAGCATCGTGCATGGCCTGCTGCTCGGCACCTTCGTGCCGGCGACGCTGATGATCGTGTTCCGCAATCTGCCCATCCGCTGGTGGCTGCCGGCGATTGCGGTCTATTCGATCCGCGTCGGCTTTGCGCTCGATACCTCGACCTCGCTCGTCGGCTTCTATGTCGACCATCTCGGCTGGCAATGGCTGTACTGGCAGGGCGTCGTCATCGCGCCATTGATGGGCCTGATGGTTTATCTCGGTACGCCCAGCGAGCCAGTCAATCGCGACCTGCTGCGCGATGCCGATTGGGGCGGCATGGTGCTGCTCGGTGCTTCGGTTTCGATGATCTATGCCGGCCTCGACCAGGGCAATCGGCTGGACTGGCTGGAGTCGGGCACGGTGATGGCGCTGCTCGCCAGCGGAGCCGTGCTGTTCGTCGGCTTCCTCATCAACGAATCCCTGGTCCGCCAGCCCTGGGCGCACGTCAACGTGTTGTTCTCGCGCAATGTCGGATTGTCGCTGGTCCTGATCCTGCTCTACACCCTCACCAGCCTGTCCAACTCGTCGCTGGTGCCGAATTTCCTCGCCAATGTCGGCCTGCTCAGGCCCGAGCAGAGCGGCCTGTTGCTGCTCATCTATGGCGCACTGCCGATGTTCGTGCTGGTGCCGATCTCGATCTGGCTGCTGCGGCATTTCGATACGCGGACGGTGGTGGTCGTGGGCTTTGCATGCTTTGCGGCGGCCAACCTCTGGGGCACCCAGCTCACCCACGACTGGGCGCGCGAGGATTTCGTCGGCATCGTGCTGCTGCAGGCGATCGGCCAGGCGCTGACCCTGCTGCCGCTGATCATCACGCTGCTGTCGAACTCCGACCCGAGCCGTGCGACGGCTTTTGCGGCCTATATCCAGATCATGCGGCTTGGCGGCGCGGAGATTGGCATTGCGCTGATGGGAACCTGGCTGCGGATCCGCGAGCAGATCCATTCCAACTATCTCGGCCAGCACGTCGCAACCGGCGATGTCGACGTGGTCAGGATGCTGAAGCAGCTTGCCGATCGCTTCGCCGGCCATGGCTTAGGGGCGGCGCAGGCCCGCGCGGTCGGCACGCTCGCGGGCTTCGTGCAGCGCGAGGCCAATGTGCTCGCCTATAGCGACGGCTTCTGGCTGTGCTTCTGGCTCGCGATCACGGCGCTCGGTTGCGTCGCGCTGCTCACCCGCGCCCCGCCGGGCCCATTCACGCCGGCGCCGTTCGGCTTCGCCAAGACGGTGCTGCGCAAGTGCGGCGTGCCGGTGACGTAGAGCGTAGAGCGTGGACCGGCGTTCCCTCGCGACAAACGCGGAACGCGTTTGCGCGGAGATCAGGCTCAAACGACGACCTCAAGCGCGATGACGATTCATCCTAATCTCATCGCGCCTTGGTTGGGCGGGGTGCGGATCAGGCGATGCTTCTATCCTCCATCATCCGGCGTTTGACAGTTTCGCAAGTCTTGCGAACATCCTCTGTAAACAGGGCACATTCTTCGATGCGCTTGAAAATCTTCTTGGCTTCCTCGCGATATGAGGCCGCAGTATCTCGCATGAAGGCAATCGTAGTGTGCACCTCGGCGGTCATCGCCTCGCATTTTTTTGCCGCGCTGATCAACTCAGTGCCCATAGCTTCGATCTCTTTGGCCGCGGCCTCATAGTCGCGCACGACGGCCTCGGCAGTGAGCTGGCCTACACGCGAAACCCCATCTCGATGCTCGACGTAGTCGGGCAATGGCTCGGATAGAGGCGGTGGGGCAACCCAGCCGGCCGACCCGGGCAAGGCCGCCGTGACATCTGCTTCAAGCCTGGCCAGATCTACTGACTTGTTTCTCGGAAATCTTTCGATGTTTGCCATGGATCAATTCTCCTAATGGACTCTACCTCCTCAGGAAATGGAGCCGATGCGCGAGAGATTCCGGACAACTGTCGCTGGCCCCGCCATTCCGCGGGATCGCCTCGGACTGGCGAGCTGATTGAGAATCCTGATTCGTGGCGAAAGATCCGCAAAACTACGGCGATGCTCTATCGCGAGGACGTTCTCCTCGGACCTCCGCCTTCAAGCTCTCGATCGTAGGAGCGCCCCAATCAGCCTCTCTCCCGCAAGCGGGGGAGGGAGCGATCTCCTTCGCGGGTGCGCAACCGGACCCAAGCGATCGCTCCAATCGCGGTCACCGCATCGACCGCGCCGGCTCGATCAGCTCAGGCCGCCGCCCCGACAGGCGCTTGTGCATGTGGACCATGAAGGCCATGCCGAAGATCGGCGTCGCCAGATTGACGATTGGAATCGACACGAAGGCGGCGATGATCAGGCCGGCGGCGAAGATGGTCGCCGCATTGTCGCGCCGCATCGCCTTGGCTTCCTCCGGCGGGCGGAAGCGCATCGCGGCAAGCTCGAAATATTCGCGGCCCAGAAGCCAGGCGGTGGCGAGGAAGAAGATCAGGAAGCCGGCGCCGGCCAGGAACACGAAGGGCAGCACGATCAGATAGACCAGGATGGTCAGCAGCGCCGTCTTGACGCCCTCGTGGATGGCCATCGTGAACGGCAGCGCGACACCGGGTCGCTCGGCCGGATAGTGTTCGCGCTCGACATGGTCGGCGACGTCGTCGACGAACAGGCTCGCCACCAGCGAGGTGATCGCGGGCATCAGGAGGATTCCGCCGAACACCACGCCAAGGCCGGCCGCGATCGAGACGATCCAGGCCAGCACTTCCAGCGCGGAATGCCAGCCGGGGCCGAGCAACCCCTCGAGCCAGACCTCGCCATAGGTGGCAAACCAGCTGAGCAGCCGCTGCAAGCCGATCGCCAGCACGGTGATCAGCACGAGCGCGACGCCGATCGAGCGCCACAGGATCGAGCGCATCGGCGGCGAGATGATCTGCGACAGCGCCTTGACGGCGGCATCAAGCATCGGGGTACCTCTCACGAGAATTCACTGGCGAGAGGTAGACATGCCGGTCCCTTTCGGCAAGGGACGTTGACAAGCGAGGCTGACCTGCCACCGCGTGCGGCCTACAGCATGATCCGGAAAAGTGCGTCGCGGTTTTCCCTCGCGACAAACGCGGTACGCGTTTGCGCGGAGATCATGCTCAAACAACAACCTAAAGCGCGATGACGATTCATCCCAATCTCATGGCGCTTTAGTCTTACTGTGTCATAAAATCATCCGCACGGTACGTCTTTGGATGAGAGCAGTACAGCACGGACATCGT